>JBIKTS010000029.1:0-8959 GCA_044347985.1 Candidatus Babeliales bacterium | reverse complement strand
ATCTAGGACTGGGTGCCTTGGTGGTCTGTATATGCTTACAAGGAGCTCTTCTCTGCGGCGATGAAGCACTCAGCACTTACACTAGTAATAGGTTTGGTGTTCGCATAATTCAAATAGAGCCAGAAGTTTCTGAAGTAGTGGATGCCGCATAATCTTATAACTCCCCCTTGGTGTTAGTGTGGTGTATATGTTCTTGAGCATATGCACCACATTTTTTATGCGTCGACCAATCTTTTTTGCTTGTTTTTCTGTAAAGTTGTACAAAAACGAAAGTCCGGTTGTGATTTTGTACAGACTGCGTATAAAACCTTTTGTAATCGAAAGATTTTCATGTACATAGATTATGGCATCAGCTTGGTGCCCATTGAGATTAAATCCAGTACGACGTTTAATCCCCGCTTTTCTCAACGCCTTGAGTACTATATGAGTTTGGTGGAGTCGGGCACTCAGGAGAGCTCTGTTGTGTATGGAGGCGATGCTGATTTTACAGTAAAACAGATTTCAGTGGTGAGTTGGAAAAATACTGAGCAGTTAGTGCGATAGTTTAACTGTTTACTCGGCAACGTTCTGCTGCGTTGCATTTCACCTAAAACGCTTTATACTTCTATATCTTTTTATTGACGAGTGCGGAGAGATGGCTGAGTGGTTGAAGGCGATCGCCTCGAAAGCGATTGTACTGGCATAACTGGTACCGTGGGTTCAAATCCCACTCTCTCCACCATATTTACAGGACGTAGTACCTATGAAATCACCTTTTAAATATATAGCGTTTGATATTTTTGATGTGTTGTTGACGCATGATGCGCAGCAGGGGTTTCAGAAGTATCTTGCTGAAAAAGCAGTGACTGATACTCGTATCAGTCGAGAGTGGTCAGGAAATATTATCGCAGTAATGCAAGGGATGCTGACGCAGTATTGTCCGCTTTGCAATTATACCCTCTGTAAAGAGTATTCAATGCGTGAGGCTGGTCGTGGACATGTATTAACTGCTCTTAAAGAAGGCAAGCTGTCATACGAGCAGTTTAAGGTGTGTATGACCTATATGCTGACTCACCATGTTACATGCGCGCCAAAAGTTCGGGTGCTTCTTGATTATCTTGCTGAGTATCTTTCGCGGCCAGATTTAATTATTAAAAATTATACCCTGCTTCCTGCAGGAGTGGCATTACTGCAACATGCAGCCATGGTGTATGGCGCTGATAATATTTTTATATTATCTAATATGCCAGCAGAATTGTTTGCGTTGCAGCGGCAAAAGTTTCCTGAAATTTTTAACACAGTGCCTGCTGAGCATTGCTTAATTGCGGGGCATACCGGTGCGGTAAAACCAAAACGTGAAGCATTTGAGAAATTACTGGCAAAAGTGGGGGCTCCGGCAAACACGGTGCTTCTCGTTGATGATCTTGCAGCCAACGTAGAGGCGGCGCGCTCATATGGTTTGGGTGCAGTGTTATACGCTTCTGTTCCTGGTGCTGATCTTGCTGAGTGGTATCGTTCTATTGGGTTTGATCCACGTATTATGCTACATGGAAATGCTTAACAGAAAGGGAGTGTATGAGCGAAGGACGCATTCGGTTTTTTCATACTGCTGATATTCATTTTGGTGTTGAAAATTATGGACGAATTGACCCTCAAACCGGGATTCATACACGGCTCTTAGATTTTGAAAAAGTTCTTTCATTGTGCATTGATCGAGCTATTGCTGAGCAGATTGATGCATTTGTGTTTGCAGGAGATGCGTATAAGACAGCCTATCCAACGCCAACACAGCAAAAGCTTTTGCTGCAGCAGCTGTTTCGCCTCCAGGAGGCTGGCATTGCGGTTGTTATTGTGGTGGGCAATCATGACCATCCGTTAAGTTTTGGGCGGGCGCATGCGCTGGATTTGTTTGGACAGATTCGCCACAAAGGATTTTATTTGTTTTCAAAACCTCAGGCAGTTTGTATTCAGACGCGAAGTGGGCCAATTAACGTAGTTGGCATTCCGTGGCCTATGCGGCACAATGTTTTGGCTCATGATCAGCATCAATTGAAAACGGCGTCTGAGATTACGCAGTATTTATCGGAGCGAGTGTGCCAGATTATTGCAAAACTTGCGGCAGGGCTGGATCCTAAAATTCCAGCGGTTTTAGTAGGACATTTGACAGTTGCGAGTGGTGTTTTTTCTGGTTCTGAGCGGCGCGCTGTGTATGGTACTGACCCGCTCTTTATGCCATCGCAGTTAGCGATTACACCATTTGATTATGTTGCGCTTGGCCATCTGCATCGTCATCAGAATTTAAATCCATCGGGGCAGTGTCCTGTTGTGTATGCTGGCTCGCCTGAACGGGTTGACTTTGGTGAACGAAAAGAGCCAAAAGGGTATTGCGACGTGACGATTACGTTTGACGCTGAGCGTAAAAAAACAGAATATACATTTGTTGAGTTGCCTGCCCGGCCAATGATTCAGATTGATGTGACCCTTGAATCAGTGGGTAATGCAACAGAGCAGGTGCTTGCGGCGGTTGCGCGGTATGATTTGACCGATGCGATTGTAAAGGTTGTGTATCAAGTACCGGCTGGTCAGCGTGATATGGTTGATACTGCACAGGTGCAGCGAGCATGCAGGGCGGCACATTATATTGCAGGCATTGTCCCTGTTCATGTGGTTCTTGCCCGATCTCAGCGCGCAGTAGTAAGTACCCAAATGAGTAGTGATGAGTTACTGAAAACTTATTTTAGTTCTAAAGAGATTGATACAACACGCCAGCAGCAGCTGCTTGCGCTTGCGCATGAGTTAATTGAATTACAAGCACGCGTGGAAGAGCAGCAAGAGGGAGATGAAGCACATGAGTAATAAAGAATTACAGCAGTCGCCGTTGCAGTTTATTAACACTTATAGTGGTGAGAAAGAGTTATTTGCTCCTCAGGGGAGTGTTGTTCAGATGTATGTGTGCGGCGTGACGCCATATGATTATGCGCATATGGGACATGCGCGGTGTTATGTTAATTTTGACTGCATTGTACGTCTCTTACAGTTTTGGGGATACTCGGTAAATTACGTGCGTAATTGTACTGATATCGATGATAAAATTATACAAAAAGCGGCCGAAGCGTCCGGAAATACCCAGCCATCATTGGAAGCGGTAGCAGTAATTGCGCAAAAATATAGTCAGGCATTTCGTGATGATATGAATGCACTTAACACCCTAGTGCCAACCGTTGAGCCTGCGGTGACCGAAAATATTCCGGCTATTATCGCGTTTATCGAGCATTTGATTGCGCAAGGGCATGCGTATGCGGCTGGTGGAGATGTCTATTTTGCGCGTGATACCTGCCCTGAGTATGGGGAGCTTTCTGGGCGAGTGCTTGAAGAGCTTGCTGATGGTGCTCGTATTGAAAAAAATGAACACAAAAAAAGTCCGGGTGATTTTGTTTTGTGGAAAGGGAATGTCCCCGGATCTTTTTGGAATTCTCCGTGGGGGAAAGGGCGACCGGGATGGCACATTGAATGTTCTGTTTTAGCTCAAAAATATGCAGGGGATCAGCTTGATATTCATGGGGGTGGTATTGATTTATTATTCCCCCACCATGAAAATGAAAAAGCACAATCAGAGTGTGCGCTGCAGGAACCGTTTGTTCGCTATTGGCTCCACAATGCGCATGTAATGCTCAAGTCTGAAAAAATGTCTAAATCGCTTGGAAATGTGTTTACCATACGAGACATTCTTGCTGAGTATGACCCCATGGTCGTGCGATTTTATTTTTTGCAGCATCACTACAGAACCCCACTCGATATTGAGCGGACGCATATTGCCGCAGCGGGGCGAGCGTATGCAAAATTGATTAAAACCTATAATCCTGAAGCACATGCGGTTGAGCCTGTTTCGCTGGGGCATCTTTTTTCAGTATGGCGCCTCTTGGCAGAGCACTCTTCTGCCGCCGCAGGTATACTGAGCGCATTAGCTGATGATTGCAATATTCCCAAGATGCTTGGGATTCTTTTTGCAAGCGGAGACCTTCTGACGGCGGTGCCGGAACATCGCCATGCAGTGTGTTTATTGCTGCAGCATGTCTTGGGTCTTACGCTACAACCGCTGTCCCAGCGCGAAGTGGCGGCGGCATCAGAGGAAATTACTGCGCTGATAGCAGAACGTGATCAGGCACGACGAGCACGTGATTGGAAACGCGCTGATGAATTGCGCGCTCAACTTCAGTCACTTGGGCATGTTGTGATGGATACAAAGCTTTTAGATTAAAAACTACGCTTTCTTGTTGCATGCTTTCAGGTATTTGTAGAATCAATAAAGAGAATTTTGCAAATGCCAAGATGATACTGCTATGGGTATGTGCAATCAAATAATAGTTTTTGTTGCGGCAGCATCTGTGTTTGAGCTGCTTGACTCACAATAAAGGAGAGCGTATGTATAGTGTTCTTGTGGTTATTTCATTAGGAATGTTGCCAGTGTTTTGTAGCGCAATGGAGGCTGGAGCAGCTGCGGAGGGGGCTGGTTCGGCTTCAGGGGGTGCGACACATCATGATTCTGCTACCTTTGATGAAGGCCCGCATGCTGGCACGTCCACGGGTGCGGGAGCAGCTGCGGGAATTGATACAGCACCGACCCCGCAGCAAGTGCAGGCACATTTATATCATCTTTGCAGCGAGATATGGCAGAGCCAAAACTTTGTAGAATTTTGGAAAGATAAAAAGCTTTATAAGAATCAACACTTATTAAGATTTTTGCCGCAGTATGGGAGGCCGGGTCTTGTGCTGAATCCAGACACGCCTCCGCCGTTTACAGATGTTGTAACCAGCCCTGTAACTACTGATAAAGCTGCAAAAGATCTTAAGCGTTTATTTGCTTTGATGTTGCATCCTGATAAAGAGGGTCCGAACGCATTAAATAGAGCTTTTTTTAGCAAGATGAATTCTATAGATCCAAATAACATTTTTTTTCATTCTCACAACTTGTCGTGGTTAGAGACACAGCCAAAGGATAGTGCTGATTTGGATGCGGCAGCCGGTGCGTATCGAGATCGGCTTGCGGCACAGCAACAGTCTGATCGTACTGCGCCTGATTGGGCAACTGCTTCACCTCTAAAGCGTGTAGGATTGCTTTCTAAGCGACTTCCATATAGTGAGTATGGAGAGGCTGATGGCATGGTTTTTGAGGCAAAACGTCATGCACCCGAGCTTGAGGCTGACATACCAGAAGTTGAAGTAGCGTTTGTTCAGCCTGCACGAGTAGTTGCGCCGGTCGCTAAGCGAAATAAAAAAATTCGAGAGTTTAATCAAGCGCGACCGGGATTGCTGGCTGATGCAGAGAGTAGATTTAATAATCGGTTTAAAAAAAGCACACCACGCAAATATTTTGATCGCGCAGATGCTTTTGGGGTAAACCCAGGACTACTGGGCGATGTGGCTGATGTTTTAACCTTTGATTCAAGTAATCCTGTCCTTATGGCGGCAGGTGCAGCAGCGTCTGTTACAGGTAAGACAGCAGATGCATTTTATGGCCGAGGCGCAGTGGGCAATTCCCGAACACTTGAGCAAGAGCAGCGCTTAAATCAAGGACTGTATGGCCAATCAGAGTTTAACCTGTCTCCATCTCAACCAGGAGCTCCTGCGCGGCCTGTGCCATCAAATCAAGAAAGGCTATATGAAAAAGCTGATATGCGGCTTGACGCGGATCGTTTCTCGCAGGGGATTTCGTTTTTTGAGCGTCAGGTTGCTCAACCAGCGCTTGGTTTATATGATCATATGAATATGGCCGTTAATGCCAAAGCAACGCTGGCTTATAATAAGTTTTTAGCGCTTAATAAAGATAAGCCTGCAGTGCGCAAGTATATGCGCCGGCTTCGCCTGAAAAAAGGAGTTATTTTTGCAATGATGGCGATTGAAAATATATTAAAGGCGAGCGCTTTTTGGAGCCATACGCGAAGGAGGACAGATCCGGCCCTTGAAAATCCAGATAAAGCTGACGCTAAAGTCGTGAGCAACTCAAATATGCTTGCTGCTCTGGGTGCTGCTGTCGGTCTTGCACGACGTGGATTTACTACGTATGTAAAACATACACACGTCTCAGCAGCAAATGATCATGCTGATGCTACTCATAACAGAGACTTTGAGGATGACATTGATGCAAAGCCGGTACATGAAATTGCTGCCGAAATGGTACGTTAAAGCTTTATTGACCAAAGATTGCAATGAGTTTTGCTTTAATTTCTTGTTTTGACATAAAACCGCTTACAGAACCTACTTGTTTGCCTGCTTTATAAAAAATGAGCGTTGGGATTGAGGCAATGCCATGATTAATAGCAAGTTCTCTGTCTTGATCGATATCAACTTTGCCAAAAACATATGAATCGCTGAGTTCGCGGGCAAGATCTTCAAAGCCGGGTGCCATTTGGCGGCAGGGACCGCACCATTCTGCAAAAAAATCGATGACAACAGGTTTTTGTGCGTTGATAACAGTGGTATTAAAGTTTGCGCTGGTAATTAAAGAGACCATGTAAATCCTTTCTCAGAAAGTGGGAGTCTACAATACTGTGTGATAAAAAAAAAGGCCTTGCCAGAGCAAAGCCTTTTGGTATCAACGGAATATATGTGTGTGTGCAAAATGCTTTTTTATAAAAGCACCACTGTGTTACGGGCCGATAGGTTAACGACAGAACGGGTAGTATAGGCTTGTAGCATGGCATTCCTTTCTTTGTATGAATTACGCACAAAAAGAGCTGCTTCATGTAGCGCTTGGTTTTTTGTGCGGGTGTAATCATAAAGATTTCTACGGATAAAAATCAACCATTTATTTTATTAAAAACGCTTCTGCGAAAGGCTTTTGAAGCTTTTTGGAACAGCTTTCTTGCTGGTGGTGTTTTCAGATATGGTGTATGGTGACTGGTGTCTAGTTACTATGCTGCAAGTAAAAACCATAATGAATCCTTTGTTTTTTAATAAAAAATTGATTTTTATTTGAATGGGTATATTATTATTTTCTGCTGAAAAGCTTTTACATAGAAATCATGTAGCAGTTTTTTTATATATGTAATCTGGTATAGATTACATGCGATTACCATAAAGGAACCACAAGCCGTATGAAATTTCCTCGAATTACAAAAATTATCATCTCTCTTGTTGTGAGTATTGGTGGGGTGATTGGTATGTATTATGCAACTTATCGAGCGCCAGAATCTGCCGCTAAAAAAATGATGGTCGTTATATATCCTACTGAGTATACAACTGCTGATCGGATCTGTGAGGGTATTACCGAAGCTCTCGCAGCCTCTGCTCATTCTCATCGGCTCGCAATTCGTTTTTTTGGCATTGATGTTCTTGATAAAATACGGACTCTGGCTACGGTAGAGACGGTATTTGAGCAAAAACCAGATGTTATTCTTTCAGTGGGAGGTACTGCGACACTTGCGCTCAGTGAAACTATGAAAAAGCGGTCGCTCGAGATACCGGTTGTATTTGCAGGTGTTCCAGTTGCTGTTGAATGGGGCTTGGTTGAATCGTATGAGCGGCCTGGTGGATTAATGACCGGGATTGATTCTATCGGTGAAGTGGGATCTAATATTAAGGCAAAATTGCTCTGTTTGACAAAGCCTACGCTCAAAAAAGTTTTAATTCCTTATATTATTTCAAGTGATCCGCGAGATACTCGCTCTGAAGATATTGCGGCATATATGAAAAAATATTTGAGTTCTCAGAGCGTTGAGGTAACACTGCTTGGTTTAAACGGAGGTTGCAATGTTCTTGAAAAAGTAGAAACTATGTTGCCTGGTCATGATATGCTCTGTTCTTTGGAGAACGACTCTATGAGTAGTTTAAATAGTGGGTTTTCGAAGTTGTGTTCAGAAATGAGAGTGACGTTTTTTTGTGGAGTTGTTGATATGACTCTGGATGCAGCATTAAGTTTTGGACTTGATCCAAAGCCGATTGGTAAAGAGATGTTTTATAAAGCCTCTGAAATTTTATTTGAAGGTAAAATTCCTGCAACTATGCCAGTTTCGGTCTTAACGGTGTTTCGAGAATTATATATTAATTTGGTAGCATCTGCTGCTCAGGGGTATCGACCTCATCTTGCGCGCATTGTCAAAAAAATTGCTCAAGATCCAGAGCTTTCTTCGCTTTTAAATAAAATTCATATTGTTCCTACGCATGCGCGGTGTAATTGATAGTACTGCTCAAGGCTGCGTGGCGCTTTGCATATGTGCTTCCTGCAGACAGCCTAAAAAAAGCATGATATTCTAAGCGAATGTCAGGAAATTCTTATATAACTAAAGGTTTATGGTGATGAAAACGTTTGATGTTATTGTTGTTGGTGGCGGCCATGCGGGGATGGAGGCTGCGTATATCAGTGCGCGAATGGGCGCATCAACTGCATTAATTTCTTTGTCAGCTGCGCATATCGGGCTCATGCCCTGCAATCCTTCGGTGGGTGGGCTTGGTAAAGGTCATATTGTATATGAGGTGAGTGCGCTGGGCGGATTAATGCCACAAATATGCCAGGATACCTATTTGCAAGCACGCATGCTTAATACCAGTAAGGGGCCTGCAGTACAAGGACTTCGTCTGCAGATTGATAAGTATGCATATAAGACTCGCGCGCAAGAGATTTTAGCAGCCACCGAAAATCTAACGATTATAGAAGGGACTGTTGAAGGGTTGTTGTTGGATAAAACAGATACTCATACGATTCGAGGAGTGGTGGTGAGTCACCATGGTCAGCGTGTAGAATACGGTGCTGGTGCGGTAGTTATCACGGCGGGAACTTTTTTAAACGGCGTGCTCCATGTGGGGCTTGAGCAAACAAGCGGTGGCCGAGTTGGTGAAGCGGCTGTTTTTGGTCTTTCTGCAGTGCTTACTGAGATTCTAGGCGTTACATTAGGGCGGCTTAAAACAGGAACACCTCCGCGCCTTCGTGCTGATAGTATTCGATATGAAGTGCTTGAGCGTCAAGAAGAGCAGCAGCTTGAAT
>JBIKTS010000081.1:0-4040 GCA_044347985.1 Candidatus Babeliales bacterium | reverse complement strand
CTACAAACGCAACTGTTTTATTTTCAGGAATTAGCAAAGACAAATCTTTGAGTACAAATCCTTTATTTTTATATGCAAACGAAACATGTTGAAAGGAGATATCCCCAATATGAAGCGTATCGGTAGTCTCAGATAAAACCACTGGAGCCTTATACATAGAATCAATAGTAATATTTAAAATACCTGCAATGCGCCCTGCTGCCGCCATTACACGTTCATATGCATCAATAATGTCGCGCAGCCCAATAAACGGCCAAATTAATCGCTGAGCTTGGAAGATAAGTGTACTGTAGGCACCCATGGTCATAACACCTTGTTTTAGTAAAAAGCCTCCCGTTACCACCGTTAATACAAAACCGGCAACCACGGCCAAACGTACTAACGCAACAAACAGCGCTGAGGTCTGTACAGCGCCCACCCCCGCTTCTTTATACGCCTCACTCGCTTTCTCAACTCGTTTTTGCTCATAACGCTGGGTCACAAAACTTTTAATAGTAGCAATACCACGAATATTATGTGTAACGATGCCACCAATTCTTCCTGCTTCATACCGCACTTGCGCATACAACTCGCTTAAACGCACTTTAAAATAAAAGCTCAATATAATAACCAAAGGAACCGGAATAAACGCCATACCCATAATAAGCGGCGATACTGAAAACAGAACAAACCCTACCGTAATAGTGCTTGAAATCAGCTGAATAATTGCGCTGACACTTTGATAGTTACTGCCATCCAAAAACTGCTCCAGGCGACTCACATCATCATTCACAATAGTTGTTAATGCTCCAGCAGACGTTGACTCAAAATATGAAAGCGGCAGCCGCTGCATGTGTGTATACAATTGGACTCGCACATCATGCTGCACATCTTGAGCAATTTTACCCCACGCACTGGTATATAAATACTCAAATAATGCTTCAAGCCCCCCATTGGCAATAGTAACAAACGCAAGAAAAATAAGCTGAAACTCAATAGAGGTAATACCAAAATAGGCAACCCAGGGACACTCTGTTTGCAAGGCAACATCAATAACCATCCCAATTAAAATATCTTGAGAAATATCAATGACTTGATTAGCAATAGAACAAAATCCTGCCCATACCATCCGCCATCGATATGGACGAAGATATGGTGCAAGTGAACCAAATATATAAAAAGATAAAGATTGTGTAATCTTCACAAGAATTATTTCTCTGCAATAAATTCTTTAATTTCTGCTGGTGCAAGAAGTCGCCATGCACCACGCGCCAAACCATGCAATGAAAGCTGTCCGTATCCAACACGATCTAGCTTTACCACTTCATACCCCAATTGAAAAAATGCTCTTCGTATAATTCTATACTTACCACTATGCACGACTACCCCCACCACAAATTTATTTTGCTTACGAGGATAATACACTCGGTCAGGTATAAATCGTCCATCATACAGAAAAAAACCTTTTTTAAGCCGCTCATAATCGTCATGAATAAACGGTTTATCAAGAGTAGCAACATAGGTTTTTTTAACCGCATACTTAGGATGCGCCATGCGCTGCGCTAATGTACCATCATTCGTGAGTACTAATGCACCGGTTGTCTCTTTATCAAGTCTTCCTACCGGATACAATCGCACATTTTTATTCCGTACTTTAATGGAAATCAAGTCAGTTACTGCTTTACGCTTTTGTTCATCATCACAAGTAGAAACAACTCCTCGTGGTTTATTCAAAAGTACATACACTGGCTCTTCTAAAGTCACTCGGCGGTCCATGTACACAACTTTATCGTGTGACTGGACTACATATGCAGGATTAACCTCTACAACTCCGTTGACTAATACTTGCCCCTCTTTTACTAGCTCTATAGCTTTACGCCGAGCGCATACTCCACCACGAGCAAGATACACTGAAAGATACATAGTTAACCCTACATTTTTAGTATTTACCGCGGCTTAAAAAGCACATTTTTTGCCGCACAATTATTTGATTACCTAGTTATTGTATCATAAGTAAAAAAAAACAAAGCAGTTTTATATAAATAATCAAAAAAGCTCTTGAAAATCATTTTTTAAATATTTTTTTAAACATTTCACGATGAAATGAAAAATTCAAAAAATGCCCAATTTAAGGCATAAAAATTACTTACCATACTGTGCTCTAAAATGATCTACAGCACAGCAAATGCAACATATTTCTTGCATTTTTTATAAATCACTGCAAACTTGCCCGAAATGGTACAACTTTTGTATGGGCACCTCGGCTTAACCATCCCCCCCAAACGTGGTCCCGACCTGCCCATACACTTCTTTATAGCACTCATAAAAAATCTTTCATCAGATACAACACAGCGCAATTTTATTTTATATTGAATGATGCAGTATAAACTGAGTACTCCTGCGCATGACGACACAGGACACATTTGTATGTGTAGAAAGCACACCTCACATACAGAGTCATATAATTAAGTTACACAATCACTCCATGATCTCTAACTGCAACAAGACGCAAATATGCGAATAAATCTGTATATATAAACAAACCGCAATGATTGAACCAAAACATTCTTGGCCCAATAAAAAATGGCCTACTTAAAAAAGTAGGCCATTTTCCTTATCCAATATCCGCTTATGTCGTCGTTATCTCTAGACACATCATATCGTTACCGCATCGCTAGGACCATGTTGTTTGATTATCATTAACTCAACAACACACACTAACACAAGTTAACGCGTGTAATAATTCCGACATAAACTAATTCACTCGATGCTAGCTTACATTAAGCAGCGTAACGTCGAATACGAGTGTTGCATTGGCAGGAATGACATTCCCCGCCCCCTGCGCTCCATAACCAAGATGTGGTGGAATAATGAATCGTCGTTTTTCACCAACTTTCATTCCTTCAACCCCTTCATCCCAGCCTCTGATTACCATGCCAACACCAACATGGAACCCGAATGGTTTACCTCTTTTTACAGAGCTATCAAACATTTTTGTTTCAATGCGATTATTATCAGAATCAGCAAGCCATCCTTCATAATGAACTTGGGCAAGGCTGCCTCTTTTTGCAACTGCAGCACCATCAGCAGCTTCTTGTAAAACAATCCACTGCAATCCGCTTGGTTTTTTTACTGTCTCACTCACTTTTTCCTCGTCTTGAACTGACTTTTCTTCTACTGATGTATTCTTAAATAATTGAGAAACGGCGCAGCCGACAATACTTAATAATGCAACTGCACCAACACTCAGCGCTATTTTTTTATTCATCGCATACTCTCTCGCTGAACGAATTAACTCACGTCGCACTAAAAAATTATTCGCTCGCCTCAACTGCAGCAGCAACATCTTCTGCATCAACTGCATCAGAATCAGCAGCTAACGCGTCTTGCGCAGCAACCTCAGTAACTTGCTTTGCATTTTCTTCAGTCGCTTGCTCTGATGAACACTCATGAGAACATTTTTTGCCACATGATGCAAAATCACAGCCACTCACAAGCGCGAGTGCGCCACAAACAAAGGCCAAAAACATATTTTTTTTAAACATGGAACTACCAATCATTATAATTTTTACAAACTACCTATAGTAAAAGGCCCCGAGTATTTCTCTCGAGGCCTTCAAATATAAACCTTGGCAGTACCTATTTTCCCGGTCCGTCACCAGACAAGTATCTTGAGCGTATAGTGCTTAACTTCCGTATTCGGAATGGGAACGGGTGTCTCCACTATACTATCGCCACCAAGGAAATTTTTAAAATTTCCAAAGACCCGCAGTGATATAGGTCTGAATTACAAACAACTTTGTAAGATTCTAATTTGTTGTTACACAAATCCCAACATGATGCTATTAAAGCGCATATAAAACATTCGATCTATTAGTACTGGTCAGCTCCATACATTACTGCACTTCCACACCCAGCCTATCAACCTTGTAGTCTTCAAGGGATCTTAATCACTCCATACTTGCGTATGAAGATCGAGATATCTCATCTCGAGGCGAGTTTCCCACTTAGATGCTTTCAGCGGTTATCTCAACCGAACTTAGCTACTCGGCATTGCCTTT
>JBIKTS010000028.1:0-9224 GCA_044347985.1 Candidatus Babeliales bacterium | reverse complement strand
AGCGGGATAGGCGAATATCATAACCGATTAGGCTGCGCAGCATTAAAAGCTGGGCAGTGCAGAGAAGCAAAAAAAGAATTTGAAGAAGCAATCGATCATAACAACATTGATGCACTCAATAACTTGGGTGGGATGTATTACAGTGGTTTTGGTGTCCACAAAAACTACGCCAGAGCACGCAGGTTGTTTGAACAAGCTGCACACCAAAATCACCCCGATGCTTTACACAACTTAGGGTGCCTCTACTTCAATGGATATGGTGTAACACAAAGCTATGAAATAGCACTCTCTTTTTATAAAAAAGCTGCAAGTGCCGGACATAAAGAGGCAATGCTGAAACTCAGTATTTGTTATTATAATGGATATGGCACTTCCCCAAATAAAGACTTAGCGCTCCACTGGTCAATGCAAGCAGAATGCAAGTCAGAAAAAAAAAGATCGTGTGCTATTTTATAGCAAATCAGTTATGCCATACGGTGCTTAATCGCCTGTATAAAACGAGCAATCCTCATCTGGTAATGTTTTGGATACGAAAGATAGCATAATGCATGTTTTGCTGGAGGCGTAAGCCACAACCATGACAATGCCTGCTGCCGCTTATACATTTTACGAAATAAGCGCACGCTATGCCCAGCGTGAGTCACAGAATCAGTAATTGCATGGATAAAAAACACCGGAACTTGGAGCCTCTTTACGTATTGCGCAGGACTCATTTGCAGCAGCGGACCAACAACATACTCAACCCACGCAACCATGCGCCGTAACACTCCTCGCGGAATACACGAAAAATGATGCGCCGCTTGATCAAGAATCTCTGCAAGTGATGCGTAAGGTGAATCCACAATAAGTCCATGAATCCCTTCATCATTTTCTGTCGCAGCTTTCAAAACAGCAGCTGCTCCCATAGAAATACCCAACAACAGCAGAGGCGATCGCTCCTCCTGAGGAATAACATTTTTCACATATTCTACCGCCGCACGCACATCTCTGCTTTCATAATACCCTATGGAAGAAAAGCACCCTCCGCTTTCACCAAAGGCACGAAAATCAAACATCAAAATATTCATTTGCGCAAACAACCCAACATATCGGGCCATTTGTTCTTTTGAATGGCGATATCCATGGCATAAAATCACCGTTCCTTCCGCTCCCTGACGCCGTATCAGAAGCCCTGCCAGCAACGTCCCATCCTCAGCAGAAAAAACTACCGATTCGGCACCATAGACCTGCTGTAAAAACGTACGCACAGCTCCCCGTCGGCATTGATTACCTGCATGATGCCCGAGTGTCATACGCAGCACAGAAAAAAATAAAGCACTGACTAAAAAAAATATAAGTCCAGATGCTACCAAAACAGCAGTAACCATCCGTATATAGGATTTTTTTAACATCTCCCCCCCCAAGAAATATTCATCCATGCGTCGATAATTATTTACCGACCTGCTTTAAAATGCCAATGCATATGAAATACAGTCTGGCCAGCACTTGCGCCAGTATTGATTTCTATATTAAAGCCATGATCTGAGGAATTTCCATGAGTTTGTGCAAGTTGCTGAATAAGTGCCAGCATTCCAGCAATCATATTGCTATCAGAAGAAGTGACCGCATTTAAGTTTTCAATGTGCCTGCGAGGCACCACAAGAATATGAACAGGCGCCAAAGGAGACCGATCAGGAAACGCAACGGCAAACTCATTTTCAAGAATAAAAGAGGCAGGGATTTCCTGCGAAATGATTTTACAAAAAACACAATGGTGTGAAGTCATAAGACATGCGATTATGTAAACAGTAATAAAAAGAACAATTCAGATTTGGTACCGAAGGTCGGACTCGAACCGACACAACATCACTGTCGCGGGATTTTGAGTCCCGTGCGTCTACCATTCCGCCACTTCGGCCTGAATTGATGTACATTGTATGATATGCAACTAAGATTGATCGAAGAATATCATAAGCAGCTATGCATGTCACGCTGATTTTTTGATACTGGATACGCTGCACTAAAAAACACTTAGCTTTTTATACTGCATAATCGCCTGCAACAAATCTCGACGATATCCGCAAGTCTGGGCATAGACAACTTCCCGTTTTTTTTGCGTTAATACTCGCAGGCTATTTTTATCAATACAAGCGCCCCGCCAAGAACCATGCACCGCGCCACAGAAGGTTACGCTTACTAAAAAACTTATTACTTGTTTATATGAAAATCTCATTACAATCTCCGGTATAAAACAATATACAGAACTACCAGCACACTGTGACACTTTCTTTGTCAAAATGTCTACTCAATTCTTTTTTCTAATCTCTCATCCAGTCCTCCTAGAGCTGAATATGCAGTTTTTTAAGAGATTTTGTACCAAATTAGGCTATTGACTAAATAATTTGTTATGCAAAAATACCAATGCGATCATTAAGAATACGAGAGATGCCACCCCCAAAAATCGAAGGCTCATCATGACACACATGACTGTTCGCAGTGATTTACAATATGCCGAAGATGCTCTTTTACCTATTACTCCACATGAAGCCCCTCTTCCCTACAAAGAAGAAGCTCCTCATATACTCCTTGGCCTCAAAGGCTTAGTTCCTTCGCGCCGGGTTCACCGTTTTACCATAGCAATTCTTTCTCGCTCTCGCGTTGCAGGCATTAAGCAAGTAGTAAAAGGCCTTGTTGATCATATTGGTTTGCATGCACCTGCTGAGTTTTCATTTATATGGTTTGATGGAAACAATGATGAAAAAACATTAATGACCCACACCACAAACATTATCAATCACTACACCATGCCATATGATGCCATTGTACCGATTGGATCGCTTGCAACACAAATTGCAGCACGCACCGCACTCCTGCTTAATGTAAAAATTCCTATCATTTTTACCAGTATTAGCAATCCTTCACATGTTGGACTTGTATACTCTGGCTCACATGGTCGCCATAATATTACCGGTATTTCGGTAAACGATAACCACTATGCATCCCAGCAAATTAATATGCTGCAAACATTAAAAAAATCGGTACAAAGCATCTTGCTTCCTTATGATCCACAGGTGCCCTGCATGCACCAACAAATAACTGAGATGGCTCGCTTATTTTTAAGCAGCAATATACAAGCACAAATTCTACCTATTCAAAAAAGTGAAATTGTCACCAACCGAATTACGCCATTAATCCATTCCATCGATACCATAATAACGCTTCGTAATGAATTAGTAGTTAATCATATGCCGTCAATCGTCACTCTTTGTAACGACTATGGAGTGACGGTTTTCACTTCAGACCTTGGATCAGTGGAACAAGGCGCAGCTATCGGGTTTAGCCCAAAAGAATCAACTCAAGGTATCGAAGCCGCGCGCTATTTATTATTGATTTTTAAAGAAAATGCTCGACCAGACGAGCTTCCGGTTAAAGAAATACCGGTTGTTCATTTTGTCGGCATCAATGAATCCGCACTTGATAAACAAGGGATTCATATATCTCCCCAAGACCTTGATACCATTCAAAACAAAATCCTCTATAAAAAGGAACCGGTATGATTCTTCGTAAAACAATAATAACAAGTATAAAATTTGGATTTGTTCTTGCCGCAATACTGTTTGGACTTGCTCACACTGCATTGTTTAACTATGTTATGCAAAAAAAAGAACGCGCCGCGCTCACACGCATTACACAATTCTTTACTCCTTATGCATCAATCGCACCTCAAAAGCTCGCAATTTTATGCCCTGCAGCTATTGAAGCGATAGATGAAATGTTGACGGCAGCCTTTGATCTTTGCGCCTCACAAGGGCTCAAGATCGAAATAAAAAAGTTCTATCACAATGGTGATCTTGCACTCCTCAAAAGCCAAATTGAAGAAAGCATCCTCTGGAAAGCAAAGGCCATCATTAGCGTAGGAGGAAGCGCCGCAGCAACAGCCCATGCAATACTTACAAAACGAGAATCAACAATTCCGCACATCTTTGCATGCGTGAGCAATCCTGTCGAACTTGGGCTCAGCAGTGATAAGCACTACGCTGGACCAACAAGCACTGGCACAGCAGAAGATGTTACTGGAATTTTAGATGGATTTGTTCGTTCATTTAAACATGTCAGACCTGATGCACGTTCCGTCCTCATTTTTAATGGAGAAAATAGCCCGAAAGGTCATCAAGAAATCGAGGATTTAATTGCAGCATTTGCAAACCAACATGTTACCGCTCGCTGCATTCATACCGCTACCGCCGATGAGGTCATACGCGCATCTCACACGTATATCAGCAAAGATATAGATGCAGTAATTGTCCTGCGGGATTTTGCAGTTGTCAGCGCAATTCAATCAATTATTAAAGCATGCCAGGTACACGGAGTTACCGTCTTTGCTTCCGATTCAGGTTCAGTTATTAATGGTGCTGTAGCAGGGTGCTGTGTAGGCGAAGCTGAACTTGGGCTGCTGCTCGGAGAGATTATTCTCAAAGTAGTTCATTACAAAATTCCATGCAGCCAAATACCAATCACATATTTTACCACTGCAAAGTTATATAGAACCTATGTAAATCAATTTGAAATGCATAGACAAGGACTTGAAAACAGAAGCATTTACGACTTAATGAGCGGCGAAGCAAAACTAGAATTTTTGAGGCATCGACCAAAACCTCAGGAATAAGGATAAAAAAGGGGCGTATAAAATACGCCCCTTTTTTATCTCAATACTCTCATTCTTCCACGACTAAAATTATTAGTCGGCCAATACCATAAATATTGACGGTTTCAAATGAGCAACATTACCACGCCACGATGCAAATACTGACACGTTGCACATTGCTATCGCACTTATTATGAGCCCCATTATTGTATATTTATTCATAGAGTCCCTCTCTCATTACTATTGAATTTTAGTGAATATTTGCTCATTACTACTCTCCTAAAAATCTGAAACAAGATCATGAACAGAACTGTATGCAAAAAAATAAGAAACACAAGCACACAAAGACGATAGCGTTACTAGCAGTGTCAAAATAAGACAACTCACACACTCAAACCACCACAGATAATCAATTTTTGACCAAAAATAGTTAAAAATAAGAACACATGATGCCATTCACACATGACACATATAACTAACAATCAATAACATATAAAAAGTTGCTCCAGAGATATTTTTACAAGAGAGCATTCTAAATGAAAATTTTAAACCAGATGAATCGCTCCTCTCAGAGAGCAAATTCATAATACTTTTACGCTCAACAACCTGCGGCAGGCTTTTTTCATACAAAATTCATAGCATCAATCGATTGAGAGAATGCTTTATATGCTATCGACAAAAAATACGCCACAAAAACGCCAAGGCCAATCAGTAATGCAGGTTGCAATAAGGAAAGCAGTCGTTTTAATCGCTGCGCACGCTCATGACGAAGTAGCTCAGCTGTAGTATTAAAAACAGTGGCAACCTGGTCACTATTCTGTGCCGTCACAATCATGTGCAAAACCGCAGAAGGTATACAATACGGTGGTGCAGCAGAAAGTACATCAGGTAGCGAATACCCTGCACGAAGACCCTCTTCCATAGATTGAATTACTCCACGCCAATGTAAATTCGGGTGCACCGCACGTACTGCGGAAAAAGCTGCAATTAAAGACACGCCAGATCGCATAAGCACTGCGGTAATTTTAAAAAAAAAGAGTGAATGACCCCCCGTAATCACGGGCATCAAGAGTGCAAAACGCGACAATATCTTTAAAACCATACTCTTTTCTGGGGTAGGCACCTTCATCTTTTTCAGCATCAAGCCACCAACGAATATCACACCGATAACAAAAAAAATCCCATAATCCAGCATCACATGCAAAAACCAATATATTCCTGTAAGCGCTGCATCACGGTCCCCACTTCCTACATAAGAAACACAAAACTGCGCAACCCATCCCAGCATACCTACCGCTGCAAAGCAGGTCAGTGCTGGCACAAAGAGGACGGTAACCATATCTGCATATAGCTGCCGCTGCAAAGTATATATTTCAGCCAAATACACACTTACTTCATCTAATGTGCCTGATTGCTGCGTGGCAGCCATGGCAACAATAACAGGAGCCGGCCACCACGCATCTCCCGATTTAAAAGCATCTCCCAAAGACAAACCTTTTTGAATACCCGCAACCACCCGCAAAACTGCCAATCGCAGTGTGGGATCAATCGTAGTGCCAGATAATACCTGTAGCGCTTGATACGGCAGCATCTTCCCAGCAAGGAGCGTATGTAATGAATGAAAAAATAAACTTAACTGCTTACACGATAATTGATGTGCATGCTCAAACTGTTGTAGCTGCATTCGCCACCAGACTGGCGACAAAAACATCATCCAAGATGCCCCTACAGAAACCGGTATCAGCATAATTTTTTGCATCCGCTGACGCACATGCTCAGGACTCTCTGCCCACACTAATCCCTGCCGCTTGCGGCTGCGGCGATCAAAACCTACCCAATAATAAAGAATTTGAGACATATACATATGCGCTGCACCTTTCTGTGCACACACATACTATCCGATTGATTGTTGACCACGCCCAAAATCGCTGGCAATCCCAAGAAGGCTAAAAATTTCTTGCTCACCAAAACTACTTTCAATACAAATAATTTTTTGCCGACTTGTCGCGCCGCCAATAATACTCACGCCCCAACAAGAAATGCCAAGAGTTTTGGCAATAAAACTTATAATTTCATCGTTTGCTTTATTTTTTTCTGGAGGGCTTTTTACAAAGCATTTTAAAACTGATTGCTTCTGATCCCACACAAAACACTGGCGTCCCGACTGCGGCACTACCTTAATCACGAGTCGCACTCGCTGCATACCATTCCTTTGGTTATTACTACTGCACTTTTTTGCGCGACCGTATTGCATTAAATGCTTGAGGCTCAGGATTATTATTAATCGCATCCATAATGCTTTGAGCACACGTCACGGCATCAGCAGCGCCACTATCAACCACTATATCATACGCATATGGATGATTATGTACATGATTATATTGCAAGCGAGCAAGCCCTTTATGCCGATTACCTCGATCAATTTCACGCTTTTCAAGAATCTCAAGCGCACAGTCTACTTTGACAAAATATGCGCGTGCATCAACAAAAATATCTGCATACGCATATAAAAAATCGCGCCCTTCTCCCGCAAATAAAATTTCATCAATAACGACATCGTTTTTTTGCTCAAGGAGCACCTGCGTCAAAGGAACAGTACACGCAAGTAATCGACGCGCATATGGCCCAATTTCCACATGATCAAGGATCCCGTTTTTCATCACATACCAATATCCATCTTTTGCTAAACTTGTTTCTCCAAGCGCTTTCTGCGGCAACATAGTATACAACGTATCAATCCCAGTATGAAGCAATGGTGTTCCATAAAGAACTTGGAGCGCATGTGCAATAGATGTTTTGCCTGCGCTTGAAGTCCCATTTAAAAACACTACTAATGGCTTCAATGTATCCCCCGATAATAAATTATTCCGCATATCCCCCCAGATTCACACGAGTCAAAATCAAAAGATATATACGGATTTGCATAAAGCAAATCTTTCAGTGCAACACTTTGTATTGAAAAGTGCTGGCTACTTCTTTGAAGATACTAAAGAGATGATTTAAAACACTAGCATCAAGGTAAAAAGCTAATTTCTGCCCGCAAATCCCGATATATTGCTCATCAATTTCTGATTCTGCTACAGTCATATCATTCCAAACTCTTATCAAAAAAGGATAGTATAATGATAATACTTCTCATGCTTCTTGCAGCAACATGCAGTTCTTTCCAACCTCTTACTGCCGGAGGAAAACCTAAAAATGACGGTGAAGATGTACAATACATTGAACTAGGCTCCGATCAAGGCATATATGACGCTATGGTTATAGACGGAGAAACAACTCTTATCGTAACCAAACTTTCATTTGGTGGCGAAACAACTCTGGATAACGTAAGAAAAGAACGAGATAGCTCTTCAACAAAAATTGATCTTGCAGATATCAAAACAATCCAAATGCTCGATCCTTTACATGAAAGCAAGCGATATCCTCAACAAGAATTTTGCAGAGTCTTAATTACCACACGCACAAATGCTGAAGAAGAAGTCCTTATGCCGCGACACTTACTCATCTGCGCACAGGACACTCATTCAGGCTTCAAAAAATCATGGGTACTCAGAACATTAAGTGTAATCACACTCAATCACACAAAGTCTTAATATTTTTCATCTCCAACAAGCCCGGCGTTTTTTGCCATTGCAGACAAAGAGCATTGTGGTTTTCTCAAGTGTAACGTCTCCATTATGGCATCTTTCTGCCACCATGCAATACCAGACACTGCTGCCACTGCACCTACTGCTGCAATAGTTTTTACACCAATATTTACAGAACTCAAGCCAGACGCAGCGCCTTCTTGCACCAACGCTGATGCAGATTTAACTTGCTGCAACAACGAATCATAATGTGTAATTGCTCCTACCACACACCCCGTTGCCACCCCACAAAGCAATGCAGTGCCCCAATTAATCTCGAGTGGAGTCAATACATTCAAAAGCATTAAACCGCCAAAAACCGCCGCAGCTGTTCCTACAGAAATAGCAATTTTTTTAACTTCACGAGTAGTATTTACTTTGGCTTCATATGCAAGACGAGCATTTGTTAGTTGCCGCGCAAGCTCTTGCGTTAACTCCAAACAGCGGTGTTCTTGGTCGCTCAATTTACCATGCTTTTGTTCATATGCTCGCAACCGCTCTTGATACATATTGAGCTGACTTACTGTTTCATTGAGTTGATCAAGAGACAGCTCTTTTAAATCAACTTCTTTATTCTCGCAGAGCGCTGCAAGCCACTCGCGTTGCAAATCAGCACGGCGCAGTGTATCTACTAATTCTTTTTTAAACGAAATCTGTTTTTCAGTATGGATGGTTGCATCAATCCCACCAGAGGTCAAAGCATATATGACCATGAGAGAGCGTAGTATTTTTTTCATAACAATCCTTGTACTTTAATCAATAGAGCGGCAGCAAGCCTACGCATTCGTCCCACAACTGTCAAATGATCACCCAGTATTATACTGGATATAAATGAGACGCCGGACTACCGCGCAAACAAAACGGCAATGGTAATGGTCCACCTATTACATCGCCTGGTAGTGAAGCAATAGCAGTACGCATTCTACGACGCGCATCAATAAGGCTACACAGCGCCTGCCTGCAATACTCAG
>JBIKTS010000113.1:0-2551 GCA_044347985.1 Candidatus Babeliales bacterium | reverse complement strand
GCGCCGCTGCCCCCTGTTGTTGAGCCGAGAGCAATTCCTGTTATAGAATATGTTGACTGAGCGCTGCGTCGCGTGCTTCTTGAAAGGCCCTCAGTTGTTCTTGTTGTGCTGCTAGATTCATTCTGTGGTCAGAAGTATCATCATATACAGTACGCTGCGAGTGAAGAACTTCTTGTTTGAGGCGCAGGAGCACATCGGCTTCCATCCATCGAATTTCTCTCTGCATAGTGAGTGGGTCTTTATCATGGCTGATGAGACTATGAATATACAGGCTGTTTATTTCTCCAAGGCGGAGGTACAGAGCTTCTATCTCTTCATTGAGGGCATTACGTTGAGCATCATTGAGTGTTTGATTGTAGTGTCGTTTGAGTAAAGCGGCATGCAGTGTTTGAGCAAGGATATCTCCGTATTCGGTATCGCAGGTGCATGACCCTCTTCGCAGTGTCCAATAGGCCTTGAATCTTTTCTGGCACTCGGCGAGTTCTCTTTGTTCTGCTGGAGAGAGTTCTGCTTGAGCACTAAGCCATTCAATTCTTTGATTTAAATGATCTTTTTGTTCACCAACTGTGCTCCCTCGATGGTAAAACGGTTCGAGTGGACTTAAATCAGGATAATAGGATTCGTTATACGCTTTTGCGCGGGTATTGCCAAGTGCTTGCAGTACCGATGGTATGGGAGCACTGCGGCCTGTTTCAGGAGCTTTAGTGCCAGCAGTATAGGCAGTGCTTAATGGGTTTGCTGTAACAATAGTATGTGGGTCGGTGCTTGAACCAGCTGCTGCAAACGGGTGATTATAAGGGAGTGTTGCAGGGCCCTGAGTAGGTTTTTTCTTGAGGCAGCAGAGATAGCGCGCTATTGATTCCAGTCGTGCTACGCGAGAGGATGAAGCAGTATATGCGCCGCTAGGTGATATCAGTGCGATGATACAAAGTATACGATAATATGTTTTCATAGGTGTGCCTTGTGTGGGATTAATCATTTATTTTTATGATAAGTGCGGTACACTGATCGAGTCTATACTTTATTATCTTTTAATGATTGGTTTCCCCCATGGACGTAATCAAGATGCCGTTAGTAAGTGGATTAGTGTGTTTTTTAGGTTTCGGTTCTGTTTTGCATGCCGTTGAAATCTCATATGCTGAGCGCGCATATCGATACTATTTGGGGCCAAAAGTTGATGACGATGCATATAAGAATCAGCTTGATACGCTGCGAGCAGCATCTGGGGAAGTGGGCGGGGCGCCTATTTCAGACTTAGAGCTTCATTTGGGACTTGCTCGATTAGATCGAGCGGTAGATTATTCTCAAGCGGTGCAATATGCGCTTCTGGCAGTTGAAAATAATGAAGCACTCGGGCATTTGCTTCTTGCTCAGATTTATTACGACGGTGTTGTGCCAGATTCAGATCTTGAAATAATGCGTCCTGCTGCGCGGTATCAGAAAGCTTTTGAGCATGCGATGTGTGCAGCTAATAGTGGACTTGTGGTCGCTGAATATTTATGTGGTGTATGTTACCTTATTGGGCGCGGAACTTCTGTTGATTTTGCAAAAGCACAGCACTGGCTGGGCCTTGCAGCTGCAAAAGGGTATAGCCCTGCAGTTTCGTTGCTGGGTATTAGCGCGATTATGTGACCGGCGGGTACAGCCGTGCGATACGGACAGCGGAGATGTCTTCTATCAGTTTTAAGTTGATGCCTGTAGTTGCCCGAGTAAGTTTCTTTCTTCTTCTTTGAATTGTGCAAGTCCTTGCTCAAGGCCAGTAATTTGCGTTTGCAGATTGGCTATAGTTTCACTGCTGGAGGATTTTTGCACTTCTTGCTGAGCATTTTTTATTTGTTGTCTATGTTTTACAATCTGAAATCGAACTGCAAAGAGCTCACTATATATTTTTTGTTTTTGCGCAGTAGGGTAGCGCTCTTTTATGGTTTGTATGCTGTCATCAACCTTGGTTTGTGACTCCTGAGATAGTAAGTTTCGTATAATTTGTATTAATTCAGTGTCGAGTGAATCATTGAGTAATGCTTCAGCAAGAGCACTTTCTAGATCTTCTGGGGAAGAATTTGGATTTCTATATTGTTCTCTGAGCTTTAGTGCTTGATTATAGTATTCTTTGTGCTTGCTTCTATTCTTAGTGCTTAACTCAAGTTTCTCTTTATAAGATAAAGAGCTAAAATACTTTAAATATTGTTTTTCTTTCCAATATTTAGCTGCTACCAGCGCTACTGCAAGCGCGAGAGCGCTGCCGCCAATAATGAGTCCATTTCGAATCCATTTTTTTGTGCGGTTTGTTTTTTTGAGCTGTGTGTAGCACCAACTGGCTACCTGATTGAGTAATTCACTTGGATATGTTTCTTCAAGTTTTTCGATGGTGTTTAGGCAGGCAATAAGAGCTCTTTGGGTTGGGCGAGGCGCTTGTTGAGTAGTTGCGCGTGTGCGCGTTGGCGTTAATTGATTGAATTGCGCCAATAACGCTGCATATTCAGGCCGTGTGGCCAGTTGCGTTTGTAATGTTGCCACGGTTTGCTTGTCATGATGCATTGCTTTGACGGGT
>JBIKTS010000119.1:0-9403 GCA_044347985.1 Candidatus Babeliales bacterium | reverse complement strand
ACTGACAATCTCACCAGTAATACTTAATGCACGAAGTCCAGCCCCTTCACTGTCACTCTCCAGCCGAACATCGCGACATACAAA
Organism: Candidatus Babeliales bacterium; assembly: GCA_044347985.1. Classification (GTDB taxonomy): domain Bacteria; phylum Babelota; class Babeliae; order Babelales; family JAUPTZ01; genus JAUPTZ01. The sequence continues at coordinate 9,319 of JBIKTS010000119.1, read as the reverse complement.
TGAGCCACTATTAAAGACCTCTTCATCAATATATTCTGCTTCAGCAGCCAAACTTTGGCCACCAACACCTGTCAGAATAATATTAGTCAGCGAAACTGGAACGCCATATGCATACAGCTGTGAATCATTATTAAACATAAACCGATGTCCATTACCATTCAGAAATGCACCCTCAGTTCGAAAAGTATACGTTGCAAAATCAAGAAGTACCGGCCCGGCAAGCGCAATCTTACCATTAATCCAATCCATTGAATGGAGCACAGTAGGCTCCACTGCATCACCGCCCATGTGCAGACAGTAGCCATTACAATTCACGGCGGCATGCAATCCAAATGAAGAGCGCACGGTATAATGTGGCGCAAAAAATAAATCACTTTCAAGCACAAGCACGGAAAGATCTCCCCCGGATTGCAAATCAATATCAGCATTAAGTGAACCAGACCATCTCATAGAAAGCATACAAGGAGATGAAACTAAAATTGAATTTTCAAAACTCCCAAACCCTTCAATCACTGCCGGTAACGATACATCAGCAAACACAGAAACAGTTTCTACAACTGTGCTGCCTGCAACAGTGAGCTTTTCTCCGGTGCCTAATGTCAATGCAGATGTTTCTCCAAAAGACACTGCGCCACTCAGCTTAAGCGTCGTATCATCTGCAAATTGAAACTTCATATTTGTACATGACATCCCAGATGAACTCACTCCCTCTTCTGGATTAACCACAATAGTCCCTTCTGATAATGCAGCGCTTCCTAAATTCAAAATCCCATCATCAACTACTATGCCAGCATCACGACTGCCAAAATTTACAAGCGAATGCAGTGCGCCATGCCCCAAAAACAATAGTGTTACAAGTATTTTTTTTATTTGCATAACCAGTATCCCCCTTCTCATCCCTGCGACTAATATACGTTGTCATATATCAGTGATCCCGTACCCCGAACCGTTAATGTGGCGTCAGGCCTTATTTCAACCAAAAGATCTTCATCTGAATCACCAATCCCTATCTGAATACTTTGATCACCAACATCTATACTTGCAGTATGATCAATCACCAAACGCCCTTTTTTTAAAACTAACGGCAACTCTGATGATTCAAACACTTTTCGCTTAAATTGAGCGCCCATTAACTCTAATGTTGCTGTTGAATCTTCAAACACAAAATTATCTATTCCTGCATTGTCATGGAAAAATGTAATGCCATCCATAAGAGTCAATGTTGATCCTGACTTGAGAGTAAAGTTGCCATCCGAAAGCCATCTAAAAATTCGGTCAGATGAACCAGTAATACGACACTGTCCTTCAATATCTATAGCTGCTCCAGCAAACGAAGTATCATCAGAAAGAACTAATTCCACATTCTCAAGAACTATTTTTGTATCATCATGACTAAATAAAGGATTTAAAATTCGTCCATTTTTAATCCGGAGATGTGCAGCAAGAGAATCACCTTGCACAATAATTTCATTTTCATCACAATCAAGCGTATGCCCTTGCAAATCAAGACACATGCTTTCCGCACGCCCCGACGTGCCGGTACCAAATATAAGATTTCGAGAAAGAGCTGTATCTGAAACTAAATTTTCTTGTAATGTCAAAATCGTATTATTACCAAAATAAATTTGAGAATCATTTATGTTATACGAAAAAAAATCACTCTTAAAACCTTCGATCGTAACATTTTCCATAGTTACAAGCGTTTGATTCTCCCCATCCCCGACAAAAATAACCGCATGCGCTCCGCCCAATTCCAATAAATCATCAGTAATGAATGGCAAAATTATTCTATGCCCACCACCATTATATGCGATTGATGATTCTCCCTGCACAAACGTCATAATCCGAAATGGTGCTCCAGTAATTCTTGGATATAAACGCTCATCTTGATCTGATAATACTATGCCATCAAGCGTAAGATTAACTGATGTTGTCGTATCGGCATCAACATATTTAACCCGCCCTTCAGACTCATCAAAGCCAACAATGTTTTCTAAATCTCCTCCACCACTCGTATCATACAAAACAGTAGTATTATGTATTGCACTACCAGTAGGCACAGTAACAATTGCAGGACCAGTAAAAAAAGTAGCAGGCCCCTGCATCATAAATGTTGGACCACTACTCCAATCAATATCTGCATCACCAATCTCAAAAGTAACATGAGAAAAATAAATAGTTCCTGTTCCTGAAAAAGAATCCGCATCAACCCCGGTAAACACTGCATTGCGTATAACAAGATTAACTCCTTCTTCTACTACAATATGCCACAGAGATGCATCAACTGTATTTCCTTCATAATCGATAGAACTATCTTCAAGAAACGTCCAAGTACCCTCTGACTCCATAAAATCAGTATGGACAACAAGATTTGCACGCTCAAAAGAGGTATTTCCAAAAAGTGGTGATGGCGCGTTCCCGACAAGCATGCCATTAATAGTCAGCGCCCTGACCCCTGATTCGCACGTAGTGTTAATCAAATTCCAATAATTACCGCCTTGGAAAAATCCACACCATACATTGCGAAACGTAATATCTTCAAACGTAACTGGATAATACTCATCGGTACCAAATCCCTCACCATCAAGTATCTCTGCTTCATTAGCAAAAATACCATACTCATTTACAATATACACATGTCCTCCGCCATGCACATACGAAGGCCCATCATGAAGCACTAACACATTTTCTTGCGTTTCTATCGTACCACGGAGATGAATATTCGCATTTGATAAATGAAGTAAACCTGGCAACACAACGGGACTTTCATCTCCTCCAATAAATAATCGATACCCATTAAAATTAATGCGATTTTCATAATCACCCAGCCCACCCGGTATTATGCGCCATCCATTCCCTAGGTACAAATCATTTTCAAGACTGAGCACCGCAACAGCTCCACTTTCTGCCGCCTCGAGTCTAATATTAGTATTCAAAACGCCTTGCCAATCAAGGTTTAATATACTTCCCGGCAAAACACGGATGTCTGCATCAAAAAAACCACGGCCGCGAAGGGTCGAAACACCTGATTCCGCAAAAATAGGTACCTCTATAGTCTCATTATCAACCACTAATAAATCATCATCATTTAGATAGATGCCCTCATCAACTGTTCCTTGAGAAATCGACCCATATAATGCAAAAGAATTAACTATACCATTATCAACACGCTCCAATTTCAGGTCGTTGCAAGAAACAGCATCTAAAACAATAGTTCCCCCATTGTCTCGAACCATACCGGTAGATAATGACTGGCTTGCGTCAACAATTAAGGTTGTACTATCAGTCACTACAAATCCTGATTTCTTATTACCAAAATTAATACGCGCCTGAACACCTTGGCTCATCAAGATCACTGCTAAAACTATCTTTAATTGATTACTCTGCATACTTTCCCCCGCATACCCCATACTGCGTATTTAACTCAGTATTTATATTAACTTGTATTACGCACTCCCTTCTCTCATGTATTGTATATTCAACTCCTGTAAAGCAACTTTCCCCCAAAAACAGAGAGAATCATACGCTGCAAACGTATTTTGCATTTCTTAAAAAACAGAACAGGCCCCAGAGAATTTCTCTGAGGCCTGTTGTAAAAAAAAGATACAATTAGTTGAAAGTAACTGTACCTGCAGACGTGTCTGTACCAGTCGTTACGTTTAATGTTGCGCCAGGGCGAACTTCAATCGTGAGTGATGATGCAATCGTCATATTATCATTACCGGGTTGAATGTATGACTTATGATCTACAACCATTCTTCCTGTTGATAACGCAAGTGTTGCTGCAGCAGCATCTGGATGACGGAACGTACCACCAATCAACTCAAGCGTTGATGTCGCATCAGCAAACGCAAAGTTATTTGTACCATCATTACTGTGTGAATAAATCATACCATCCATCACCGTCAGTGTTGCTGCTGAGTTGATAGTAAGCGCTTCTGTTGAGGTATTAATAAATGATTTACCTGCAATACCAGAAATAGCGCAATGCCCAGCAAAGTACAACTCACCAGCCGCCCATGTCGCCTCATTTTTCAACACCAGCTCAACAGTATCAAGTGTTAACATAGTGCCTTCAAGATCAATAATACGGCCATTCTTAATAAGTAATTGGTTACCTGCAGTTGACAAGTTAATCTCGCCACCAGTACTCATAATTACTGAAAAGCCATTCAAATCAAGTTCAATAATATCAGTACCAGATACTGTCCCAAAATTTAATGGAGCATCAACAACAATATCACTTTGAAGACGAATAATTGTACCATTACCATAGACGATAGCGCCTGAAGTATTCAAATCCAAATGATACTCTGGAATCAATCCATCAAGAGTCATATTAACAGTGGTCAATGTCTTAGTATCATCAACCGCCACTACAGCTGCAGCTCCACCAAATCCATCTACACGTGGGAATACAAGAGAACGCGTATGTCCATCATATGTTACATCATCAGTGACGTTAATAGTACGTCCCGGGATCCCACCATCAGTTGGAAACAAGTAGACGTTGCTGGTTAAGTCCGCATTAGCAGCAAGAGTAGTCGTTCCTGAAATAACTGGTACTGCTGAGTTGATAAATACTACACGACCAGAGTTTGGTGTTGAAACAACCAAGTTAGAGTTGTTAGTTGTACTTAACGTATCATAATATACAGTAACCCCATTCAAGGTCATATCTGAACCGGTAAATATATTAGCTCCGGTTACTACGGTTAATGGACCATCAACAACAACTGTTCCACTCCATGTCACATCAGCACCATTCAAAATAATAGTAACATTTGAAAGGTTTAAGATGCCGGTAAAGTCAGCGTCATCAAACAGTGATGCTGAAGCAACGTTATCAAGTACTACATCACGTAATGTAAGCGTCTTACTATCAGCAATCTTTAATACACCATCTGTTAAATCAAGATGGCGACCATTACCGTTAATTACTGTATGCTCAGCAAATGTCCATGTTGCATTTAATGCAGTATCAGCAAGCAATTCAATATTTGCACCTGTTGTCCATGTGACCGCTGTTGCAAATATATTTCCGGCAGTTTCTGATGATGCAAGCGTCAATGTTGCCGCGCCTTGTGTTGTAGTTGTTTGATCCATACCAGTAACACGGATAGATCCACCTGTAGTGCCGAGCCAGTTAACATTTGAAAGATACACGGTTTGCCCTGCATCAGCATCAATAGATTCTGCTTCAACTTCAGCAAGGGTAATGTTTTCAAGACGAAGTGTATTTGGGCCCAAATCAAGTTTTTTACCTGATCCACTGCAATTGAATACATTTCCATTACCATTAATAGTTAACGCTCCGCCAAGAGTCCATGTGCCTCCAGGAGTTACATCGGTCATCAAACTAATTGTTGATGCACCAAATGTTGTTGCTCCGCCAAACACATCAACTGTTGAGCTCGTAATAGAACCATCAATTTCAATCGCACTATTACTGCCTTCAAGGCGACTTTGTACAAATGTCCAGTCACCTGTTCCGGCTAAACTTGCAGATGTTAAGCCTGACAAAATAATGTCATCAAATGTTACCGCAAACTCATCGTTTGCAAGCACTGAGCCTGAACCAAACGTAAAGCGATTACCTTGTCCATTAATATACCCAGCACTCGTCAATGTAACTGTTTTAGATGCGGCAAGCGATGCAGGCCCTGACAGACTCACATTTGGATTTGCCCATGATTGTGAATTTGCAATACTTGTTGTTGTTGATTCATCACCACCAAAACTGATTTTATATCCATTAAAATCAACAAGGTCAGTTGCGTTTGCCGTATCAGTTGCGGTAACAAATTTACCAACACCGAATTGCAAATCTTGCTCCAATAATAATGTTGATGTGGAGCCACCAGCTGCATTCAAATCGATATTTTGATTCAATACACCATTCCAGCGCATATTCAATTGCGCTTCATCATTTACCGTGATAACTGCATCAAATGCTCCAAATCCTTGCATAATTGCCGGTGTAGCAGCAGCTGCAGTGACCGTAACGTTTTCAACAAATGATCCACCATTCGCATTCAATATCTGATTATTCCCCAGCGAAATAGAAGTTCCTACAACAACCGTTCCATCAGTTGTCATTTTACGAGTAGTTGTTCCATCTTTTGTTTCAAATGTCATACCAGATGCAGTAACGGTTCCTGAAACTGTTCCACCAGCATCGCGCACCATTCCGTTAGAAAGTGTAATAGTGCCTAATGCTAATGTACCTGCAGCAGCAGTAAATCCAGAATTTTCACTTCCAAAATTTACCGTGGCCCACGCACCCGGTGCCATACTTGCTGCAATCGCAAGCATCGCTATAATATTATGTAATTTTTTCATTACTCTCTCCTTATCAAAACTATTATTCTGCGCATATGCAGCGAACAACATATACACACTAATTAGAGCAGCGCGTGTGATACAAAAATTACACGTCGCTTTGCAAAAAATAGTGATCAGTGATAAGACAAAAAAAAAGAAGATTGCAAGTAAATAAAAAAAGAAATGGAAAAACGCTATGATGCGTTTGCGTACGTCACGGTACGGCCCGCAGCTTCAGCCGTAGCAGCAGGAAGAAATAGAAGATACAAACGATCAGCGCCCGCATTAGCAGCACTACCAAGCGTAATATCACCACTGCCTGATCCTTTGAGATAACTTTTATGATCAAAAATTATAGTACCTTTAATGAGCGTCAAAGTGCTTTGTGTTTTTTCAAACGTACTTCCGGTCATCAAAAGTCGTGACGTACGATCAGTAAAAATAAAATTAGTAGTTGCGCTGCTATCATGCTTAAACGTAATATCATGATCAAGATGCAACTGGCTATTTTCCAAAATAGTGAAGTTGCTTGAAGATGAATATGTCCACACAGCGCCCGAAGCACCAGTGAATATACAATTATTTTTAATCGTCACCGCGCCAGTATCAAACGTATACTGAGTAGAACCCAGTACCACACGAACATTATCCAAAATTAATGTTCCAGCAACATCAAACACATCAGCAGTTGAGGTGAGAACAAGTGTCATATTTTTAAGTGTCAGTATTTTGCCTGAGGCAACTGAAAACTTACTACTGCCCCCAATAGTCAAAACATGATTGTTGCCATTAATGGTTGTATTCGTGCCGGAGAATGTCAGCGTTTTATTTGTTCCCAGATAAATCAAATCATTGGTTAAATGAATTGAAAAACCACTACCCTGAATAGTACCTGAATTTGAAAAAGAGGCATCGCAACCCAGCGTAATATCGCGAGATAAAATAAGCGTTCCCGTATCATTAAAATCAATAGTCCCATTAATTTGGGGTTCAATATCAAGTGTTAACGAGCGAGTTGCGGCAATAACAAAACCTTGTTGAAACCAAATATAACCACTCGCCGTAGAATTTTGATCACTCGCAAATGTTTTCGTGCTTGTTTCAACTCTCACTTCTGCAAGATAACTCAGCGATTCACCACGCACACTTGGAGTAAAAAAAACACAAAAACTACTTAAGGCCAAAGTTAAAGGAAAATAATGAATATTCACAATCGCAGCTCCAAATGATGTGATAGAAAGGATACTCGCAAATCAAACGGCGCCCTTTATCTCATCGAATGGCAGTCTCTGTCAAGCGACTTATTTAGATCCACTGTGCATATGCAATACCGTCACTCAATGAACCACGTAAGACGTTCGGATTAGACGACAAAAATAACTGCTCTTCTTCCGGAGTTTGTTTTAAATAAATTTTACATCTATCTTGCGTTGCACCGATAATGCCTCCACGTTTCACAAACAGTGTACCCTTAGAAAGCATAACATTTTGCGCGCTTGACCAAATCTCACCCCCCGCTAAATACAAAATTGAGGTACGATCTACAAACTGAATAGGCTCTCTTTGCTCACGCGACGCAAATTCAATACTAATTTGTGAATACAAACGCAGATTACTATATGCATTGATGAGTAAAGGACCAGGAGTACTAAAAGTTAATGTTACCGGCTGAGAGCTTACAAAACGGCATGCCCCCTTACACTCCACCGACCCTGCAGTAAATGAAAAGTTTTGCTTCCAAATGACTGTTACGTTGTCAAAAATAATTTTACTCGTAGCTCCCGCGAGCAATAATGCTGAACCTTGCTCCATAATTAATGTCATATTGCGCAATGTTACAGTCACTCCAGCTCTCACATTAAAAATGCCTCCGCGCTCTAATGTTATCACGTTCCGACATCCATCAAGCACCGTGTCTCCGAAAAAATTCAAACGAGCCGCATATGATAAATCATTAGAAAAAACAATCGCATGTCCATCACCATTAAAACAGCCGCTATTAATCCACGTCACCGTGCGACCTAAAAAAAGATCATTTTTAAGAAAAAAACCTGTCTGGCTATTATTAAAATTGATAACACCTCCCACCGGTGCAACAATATTCAAAATAACCCACCGCCTAACACTCGCAATAAAACCGGCATTAAACCACGCAAATCCAACAAGTTCTCTCGTCGCTCTCTCATTACTAAAATCATACGGCAACGTATAGACATATTGATTAGCCAGTCCACCAATAATAGGTGCCGGTGAACAATACAGCGTAACACTATATAAAAAACCTACTGTTAGCGCGTACCGAATCGGACGCATCATTTTTTTTCTCCACTTCAAAGCACATCAGCTTTGTTTTTATTTTTCTGTATTATTATACAGCCCCAAACAAGATAGTGCTGCTAGATATCTCATGACGTACTTGACTAAGTCAATACAATAGCTAGTCCCATCGTGCATACGTAATACCACCTTGCTCATCACCACGAACCATATTCGGACTCCGTTCAAAAAAAAGTGCGTTTAACGATTGCCCTTCATTATATACAATCTTACTTGCAACTCCTTCAGTCATAAAAGTCCCCGATCTTCTCACAAGAATAGTTCCTTTCGTTAAACAGAGTGTCGTATTTGCAACCACTAAAAAACTCTCTTTAAAACACAACACCGACGTTCGATCGGCAAACAGAAGCCGATCACTCTCACGACATTCATACCGCAACGTCATATCTCGCCCCAAAGAAAGCGAAGATAATTCTTGAATAGAAAGGGTTCCATCAGAAACATACACAATACTATGCGCCGCATTGCCTTCAAAATAGGTATTTCCTTGGATCCTGAGAGAACCTTGGTCAAATCGATAATCATCTTCAAAAATTAAGCGTACATTTGAAAGCAGCAAGGTGCTTGATACTCCTTGCATCTCAATACGAGCCCCGGGCTTTAAAATGACCGTGATATTTTTAAACTCAAGATACATGCCGTCAGGAATAACCAATCG
>JBIKTS010000027.1:0-9610 GCA_044347985.1 Candidatus Babeliales bacterium | reverse complement strand
TGCCGACACGTACGTTAAAAGATTTAGCGGCAGGAGATTTAAAGTTTTTGTTACCACGATTGACATCTGAGATTGCGGCGCGATTTGCGTTGTTTGAATCGATAGTTCGTCAATATCATGGTATACATGCTAAAACGGCCGTAGCTACTGAGCCTTCTTCGAACCGTAAAGAGGGTTCCGGTCGTGGTGGGTATGCCGGTGGTGGGTATTCAGGGTACGATCAGCAGGGAGGCTACTAATGAATAAAAAAACTCTTTTGAAACAGATACTCGTTCTTGGACTTGTGGCGTGTGGTATGTGCGACGCGCAACCATCGCGTAACCCGGTTGAAGATATCTATGAATTTGGCATGGGTGATATTATTCCTGCTACCACTAAATTAAGCCGTATGAGTGTTGATCGTGTTGATAAGGCACTGTTGCATTATCGTGCTCGGATGCGTCGGATTAAAGCAACGACATTTGCTACTGTTGCGGTACTTGCAGGCTTGACGGGATATGGAGTATATCGCGCATGGACTGGGGGTAAATCAAAAGAGGTGAAAGATATTGAAGCAAACATTCGCGCGTTGCAAGATCAGTTGTCTGGAAAAAGCAGTCAAAGTTCTACTGATAAAAACAATGGAGTAATACCTAAAAATCCAGGCTATTCAGACCTGCAGATTAAACAAATTGAAGCACAGGTACGCGCATTACAAGGGCAGAGAGATCTTGCGTTAAATGTGCCGTCGACGACACGTGCAAGCAGTGGATCGGTCTGGGATATTGTAACTGGGGTTCCGATTCGTGCTGCATTAACGCTCGGTCTTGCGGGACTGATTATTACATCAGGGTATCAAGTATTTCGAGTAGTTTCCGGTACGCTTGACGAAGCGCTGCAACTATTGTGGCATGGGTATGAGTATTGGTATTCAAGTGTTGAAGAGCAAATGCGTACATTAATGAATGAATTGCGGGAATCGTTCTATCAAGCACGTAAAGTGGTGCAGCAAACAAGTACTGAGCAGCAATTAATTATTGCACGTCAGCAGCGCCGCGCGCCGCTTTCGTATGAAGTGAGCTCTCACTACCGTCTTGATATTGTAACGTTGTATCAGCGGCTGGTGGGTGCATTTGAGCGGCTGATTGCGCTGATGCTGATTATTGCGCCAGAAGAACATCATGAAGTAATGCGACAACAGGTTGCAGCAATTATTGCGCAATTTGATCGGTTTGCTGCATCGCTCGAATCTGACTTGAATGAAAACACGCATGGTCTTTTGACACATTATAGTAACAAGACACTTGATACGTATCATGAATGTATTGAACGTATGACTATTTTCTTAACCACGTATCGCGTCCATTTGCGTAGGTAATTAGTTTGACGATGCGCACTCTTTATTTTCTGCTTGTGCTGCTTTGCAGCATGATGCTGCCAGCATCCAAGGTGTTTATGTGTGGCTGGTGTGATGCCGATGCGTCACTGCCAGTGCTCGAGCTTATTGCAGACGATGCACGGTTTGGTATTCAGCGCTCTGCGCTTCTTCAGGGAGCTGCGGTATCTGAAGAGATTACGATTGTTCCGCTGTGTCTTTCCCATGAAAATGAGCAGGCGTGTGAGCCGGTCGGTGATCGTTTTTATACTGATTATTTAATGTCATATTTTCCTAAAGCTGATGTCATTGGTCGTCAATTGATGCCAACCATGTGCCCTGATGCACTGCGGCGAGCACTGGTCAGTCTGACTTATATGATTACGTATATGCCATGGCGGTATTTTGTAAACGATGCAAACACGTTGGTGCTTGAATCTGTGCATGTGCATATTTTGTGTGATCAGTTACTCGATATTGTTGAAGCGGTTCGCCTGGCAGGGGTAGATTCAAAAACCTCTCTTATTTCTAGTGCCCACGGGCATGCAGCAAAAAATCAGATCCGTGTTGTTGAGATGTGGCGGCGCGCGCAGTCGCTCCATGAATTCCAAACATTGGTTGCCTTGCTCATCGATACAGTAATTCATAAGTTGTATTATGCAGTCAAATATGAACAGTATCGCGATGCATATGCGCTGCAGGGGCTCCTTCAATCGTTCAGCCCACTTTTAGCGCAGAGTTGCTATGAGCAGCAGTATGTGCAAACAATTCGATTGTTTGTTGATGTGGTTAAAATGCTGCAGCAGCGTGTGTGGGATGGCGCGAGTGAATTTCCCGAAAGTGTGTTTCGTAAAAAGCATACGGTGCAGTTTGCGGTAGACCGCTCAAAGCCATCCGCGATTCGTTTTTTAGAAAGTTTTATTGGACACTATGAAGCAAACGTAACGGGAAAATTTACACACGAATACCATCCGATGCTTTTGGGAGAAACTGCGGCAAGCTTTGCAACACTTGAGCAGCAACTTGAAGCAAACACGCTTCCTATTATTGGTCGTTTAACACTCATGGGGTATGAAGAGCAAGGGGTTACACGCTACAAAACACGATATACCGATGCAATTTTATCTGATGAAATGTCTTTTCGGACTAATGCAGGGTGGTCACTTAAAATGTTTAATCGGTTTGGATTGCTGACTGGATTTTTATGTAAAGATGTTGCAGCGCTTAAGAAAAAAACGCAGCGTCTTATTCCGGTGACGCATATTGATGCGAGTGAAATTGAAATTTTTGAGGGTGTTGCAACGTTGTTTCAGGAACATGCATTTGGTGAAGCATATGCCCCAACGTTGATGGCATATCATCAAGCACAGCAGGCATTGAAGAGTGGTGATATGAAATTGTTTTTTCGGGTGTGTATGGATTTCTGGACTACACTCTATTCTGATGAATTAAAAGTTGCAGGACGCCAGCATGTGGTGGGAACACAAGACATTCTCTTTTCGCTTGCCTATATGCAGTATTTACAAAAATCACCGGTGCCGTTGCGTCACTTTTATGTGGGTCCTGATATCACGTATCCTATAGAAATGTCGCTGCTTCATAATCGCGAAGCAACGCGGCATGCACAATCATTTGTCAGTACATTTACAGCGCAGCTTAAGCAGGCGCATGATAAGAAAACCGGATACGTGTTTTGTAGTTTTGTTGATGGCGTGGGTAAAAGTACCATGCTGGGAAATGTGCAAAATATGATGAAGCACGGGACCTGTGTAGAAAAATATGAGCATGTTGATAACTCATCGTCTCAGCTTGCAACCGTGTTTGATTATTCTGATTCAGTTGTTATCGCTGATTTGCCAGCACAAGTATCTCATTTTACGTATAAGCCGGACGGATATGTATACGTAGATTGTGGTGCAGTATGCGATTCGCAGCAGTTGGTTATGCTACAAGAGTATGTGGCATCACACGAACAAACATTGCGCTCTCAATTTGCGGCATTACTTGCAAAAGCAGCACAGCTTCCTGCGTATGACTTAGAATGGTGTGAGCAAACAAATCCTGAATTGTCGTATGCAGCAACGGTGCATTTGCTCAAAAAATCAGCAGCGTGTGAGTGGATTAGTTTTACTTATAATACTGAATTGTATTTGTATCATGCCAAAGATATTAGATGTATTCGCAAACGAGTTCCGCTTGCAACCGCGCCATCTCATGGGCTTAAGAACTGTTGTCCTGAGCAGATGATTTTTACTTACGGTGTTCGTTTTCCTATGCGGTATGATTACTTTCTGTCTGATTTGATTAAGCAGCTAAAAGAGCATGGTGTTGAGCAAATTATTATGGTTGATTTTGTGAGTATGTATTCTCGCTCAAGTCGTGAAAATATTCGGGTGAATTATATTATTCAGCAGCTTGCATTATTAGATTCTCAATTTTCTCTTGAGCATAGTTTTTATCAGAATTTTGTAAATAATGCGCAGCTGCTTGCGGTGCTTGATCAGCCGCACTTACAAGAGCGGTTTTTAGCTGCGTGGAAAAAAGAATCAGCGGTGCGATTGGCGCTCTATGATTTGCTTTTTGAGCAGGGATCAACTCATGTTGAAGGCACTGCGTTGTTACAACTAACCGAGCGGATTAAAACTCGTATTACGCAGTACGATGAGAGTGTGATGCAAAAACTTTCGGAACTTGTGACTGCTAAAATGACACAGCAGTATGAGCATCTGCGTCGTGGGTATGGTATGTCGCGTGAGTATATAACAGTGCAGCAGTTTCATGCGTCTGATCTGTGTCAGTGGAGTAATGCGTTAGTGCGTTTGATGACGCGCACGATTACGTCTGAATCATTAAACAGTATATGGGGATCGTTTGTCGGAGCAACAACAGTGTACCAGAGTGATAATGCAGCTCGTGGATGTCTTTCTGAAGAGCCGGTGCGTGCAGTGCTCAACACAGGAGTTCCGGTAGAAATTATTGCACGCATTGCACCTGATTGCCGTGATCGGCAAGAATTGACTGTTTTGTTGCGACTTGCGCGGGCTCGGTGGCATGCGGCATTAAGTAATATTTTGTATGCAACTACAGAGCATGGTCAATTACGTGGAGAGCCGCAGCTGCCGGTATTGCCACTGTGTGTGCTACCTGACGCTGAGGGAATGCTCTGTTTTGTGCAGCCAATGCTGCAGACTGTTTTTGTTTCACCAGATACACAGTGTCCTGACTATCGGTTGTTTGATGTCGCTCCTTTGCGGAATAAGGGTGGTAAAGGACGAAGCGTCTGGCGTATTTTTAATAATGCACTGTATCTCCATAATTGGAGTGGAGTGCGCAGTTCTCATGGAGGCGTGTATGCGTATGGGCATGAACTGAGCAATGAGCCGATTGAAAATCAGGGCCCGCGACAAGCAATTGTGTCAAATTTATATACGGCGTATGCGCAGCGGTGTGGTGCAGATAAAGTTCTGGTACCAGAAAAATTATATGAGATGATACGTCAAGAAAAAGCGGCCGCATTTGAGTCAAATCGTATACGCTGGGAAGAAGAAGCATATGAGAATGGTCGTATGCCAGATGATGCTGTTTTGCCGGTATATCCGGAACAAGAATCGTATTCTCGTAATCGTCAGGCGCCCCAAGTATTTTTGATCGAAGAAGATCAAAAACCAGCAGTGAAGCTCTATCTACAAGCAGTTGCAACGCTTGATATGCTCGTAAAAGATTTAGATTCTGATTTTGCACTCCGTCGATATAATCAAAAAGATTTTGCTGCACATATTATGTTGACTGAGCAAATTACGTTGCCGTGGTTATTTGGTTTGTTTTCATCGGCGCCGTTGTTTGATGATTACACCATGGTGCAGCCATTGTGCAGTAATCAGTTAGGGTGATGAGACGGCTTTGCTGGACTGCTTCGCTTCGCTCGCAGAGACGTAAGTGCTAGTGCGGAGGTGTACAGCTTGTATTGCGTCATTGCTGCTGGTGGGCCATAGCTTTGGCGGCGGCTCAATGAGCGCAGCGGGTATGTCGTCATTGCGAGGAGCGCAGCGGGTATGTCGTCATTGCGAGGAGCGCAGCGGGTATGTCGTCATTGCGAGGAGCGCAGCGGGTATGTCGTCATTGCGAGGAGCGCAGCGACGAAGCAATCCACACTTTCACTTCTGCTGTTCAAATCTTGTTCGACACTGCGGCGTGGTAATTATTGCTGTGTTCGGTATACTACCGCTTTATGTTTTTTGGTGAAAGAAAATGTTTATGGCACAGACAGCTGCTGCAACGCATACACCATTAATGGCGCAGTACCACGCTATTAAAGCACAGTATCCCGATGCACTGTTATTTTTTCAAGTCGGCGATTTTTATGAATTATTTTTTGATGATGCGGTTCGTGCTGCCCGATTTTTGTCGATCACGCTCACGTCACGTGGCAAAAATGCAGGCGCTGATATTCCGCTGTGTGGCGTGCCAATTCATGCATTAGAGGCATATGTTCCCCGTCTTTTAAAAGGTGGATTTTCTGTTGCGCTGTGCGATCAAATGTCTAAGCCGCAACCAGGAACCGTTGTGGAGCGGGCAGTGACGCGGGTGTATACGCCTGGAACGCTTACTGATGACTATTTATTACCAGAAAAAACAGCATCATATTTGCTCACGATTGCGCATGAACGCGGTCGGTACGGAGTGGTAGTGATTGAACTTCTTACTGGTCAGATTATGATGACTCAGTGCAGTAGTGATGATCTGCGTGTGCTCGAAGCAGAGCTTGCTCGCTATATGCCAGATGAGATTGTAATTGCGCATGATCAATCTGTTCTTGCCACAACACTCAAGAAGTGGGGATACACGGTTTCACTCGTGCCGGCACTTGATGCATCTGCGCATCAGGCGCATACCGCGTGGATTGAATCCTCTACGCAGGCTGTTATGACAGAGGCAGAGCATGCGGCGGCGTCACTGATGCATTGGTATGTTCAGCGGGTTCAGCCGGCGGTATTTATGCAGTCGCTGCAACCGGTGCGCTATGAGCCTGATCAGTATGTAGTGCTTGATGCAGCAACTCAGCGCAATATTGCAATTCTCACAAACAGTGATGAAGGAAGTCAGGCATACACGGTCTGCCGTGCAGTTGATGGTACGGTAACTGCAATGGGCGCGCGGCTGCTCAAAAAGTGGCTCGTGCGGCCATTAAAAGATACTACGCGTATTGCGTTGCGGCATGATGTTGTCGCATTATTTACTGAGCAGGTGACGTTGGCGGCGTGTGTCGAAGAGAGTATTAAACGTATAGCAGATATTGAACGCATTGCTGGTCGCAGTATGCTGGGCCGCGCGACGCGTGTTGATTATTGTGTATTACGTGATTCACTGGGCGCGCTGAGTGGTTTACCGGCCTTGTTGCAGCCGTATCAAGAACAAGCGCCGCTGCTGGGATTGGTGTGCGAGAGTGCTGGGCATTATCACGCGCTGGAAGATTTGCTGCGAGCAGCGATTTACGATGGCCCAGAAGAAGAGTGGCTGGTCAAGCCGGGATATAATGAGCAGCTTGATGCAGCACGGGCTCATGCAATGCAGGGGCATGAGTTCATTCAACAGTATGCTGTACAGCAAAGCGCGCGGTATGAGATCCCATCATTAAAAGTATTATATACATCGGTTGCTGGATATTTTATTGAAATTACCAAAACACATATTCATAAAGTGCCAGATAGTTATCGACATATTCAAACACTTGCTGGGCGTGAGCGGTATGTGACGCCTGAATTAACTGCACTTGAGCGCTCACTTGATCATGCACGCGAGCAGTTGCATGGATTGGAGCAGGAACTCTATCGTCAGGTCCAAGAAGAGGTAAAAAAATATGCACAGGCTTTGCGCCGTACCGCTTCAGCGATTGCAACGCTTGATGTGCTTATGGGTTTTAGTTCGCATGCACGCACGTGGCGCTATGTTCGACCGCAGTTTTCTCTGCAGCGTGCACTGCGCATTGAAAAAGGGCGGCATCCTGTTGTAGAGCAGGTGCTGGCGCGAGGGAGTTTTGTGGCCAATGATGTGTCGGTGGGTGTGGACGCGCCGGTGTGGATTATTACCGGCCCCAATATGGGTGGCAAGTCGACCTATTTGCGGCAAGTTGCTCTAATTTCATTACTTGCGCAGTGTGGCAGTTTTGTGCCGGCTCAGTCGGCTCAGTTGTCACTTGTTGACCGCATTTTTACGCGCATCGGTGCTGGTGATAATGTTGCACAGGGCAAAAGTACATTTTTAGTAGAAATGGAAGAGGCTGCAACTATTTGTTTGCAGGCAACTGAGAACAGTTTAGTCATTCTTGATGAAGTGGGTCGTGGTACGAGTACTGATGATGGACGAGTTTTGGCACAAGCGATTATTGAATATCTTGCGCATACCGCTCGGTGCTTGACGCTCTTTGCAACTCATTATCATGAACTCACGGCGCTTGCAGATCAAGACTCAGCATTTGCAAACTATCATGTTGCCTGCATCAAAGAGAATGATACATTGCACTTTTTGCACCAGATTAAGCCGGGGCCAGGACATGCAAGTTTTGGTATTGAAGTTGCACAGCTTGCAGGACTTCCCGCATCAATTATCAAGCGAGCGCGTCAATTACTCCTCAGGAGCGGGACTGAATAACGTTTGTGTAAATACATTCCAGGGAATATGAGCACCTTGTTTTTCCAGTGCGGGAATTCGAGTCAGCTCGTTGCAATTTGATCGGAGTGCAATAAATCCTTGATAGCAGCGGAGCGCATCAGCAAGGTGCAGAGTAATAAAATTAATACGATCTTGCAGTGTCGATGCGGGGTATGCTGATGGCATGATGTAGGCGTGATACGCAATGCGGCCAAGCTGCAGTTGAAATTCTTCATTGCTTAATACGTGATCGATTGGCTCAGCAAATGAATAGTTTAATACTGCTTGGTGGTAGGCGCAGATGGTTCCGAGCAGCGTACGCAGGTATGTTGGCTTTTTGCCTCCTGGGAGGGGTGTATTGCTGTAGCGGCTGCACAGCGTGCTGATTTCTTGTGCAAGCTGATGCGGCGCAAGTGAGTGCTTGCGATTATACAGGAGGAGCATAAGTCCTTTAAGAAAGCATACGTGATCGGGTGCAAGGGTGACATGCCATTCAGTTGGATGCGACAGTTGCTCTGATGTCGGCACAAACAGCGTGATGGTGAGAGGAGTGAACGATGTTTCAGGATCACCTGATCCCGTTTGGGTGTGAGGAATTTTAAGCCAGCCGCCATTAGGAAACGTAATTGTGAGATCGCTGGTGTTGTAATATTCGATCTGATCTAAAATTGCTTGTAGGTATGCAACGCGGTCATTGCGTGATTCTGCACCGGTAAGCAGCGCCCAGAATGATCCTAGTTTTTGACTGAGTGTGATGAAGTGAGCAGCACATTGGTTTGGATCTTGTTGTAAGTAGCTCTCAAGCCCTAAATGCTCGCCCCGATTGAGAATTGGCATATTGTAGAGGAGGCAATGCTCACCGCCTTGAGTCAGTTTTAGACGTGTCACAAGAATTTTGAGTGAGTCTGCAATGGCTGCAACGTGAGGACTTTTTTCTTGGCATACTGTCCAAGCAAGTTGACCAAGTTTGAGATAGAATTCTTGGCATGGTGTTACGGTTATGAGCGGGCGCAATAGTGATTGGAGTGTGCTCTTGAGGGAGCGTGATTTGCAGAGTTGAAAACTGAGTCCATCATAATTGAACTGGATGTTCAGTATACCTTGTATGCCTTGAAATGGCTGCGTGATATCTCCGGCACCTTTGTAACCCCAGCGGAGTTGGTACGAAATTTCTACCGGTGATGTTTCGTGCGGATCGCTATTGAGTGAGCAAGAAATTTCTCGTGCATGATCAAAGTGTAATCCATCGAGGACTGATTCAATGGCAGTTGGATTACCGCTGAGTACTGAGAGTAGAAAGGGTGTAGTCAGAGCTATTGGCCAGGGGCTGCGCGCGTTGAGAGGAGGCGCAGAAATTATCATGCTGGTTGAGATAAGAAAAACAAGAAATTTTTTCATAGAGGGACCCTTTAAACACAGTAAAGAATGCTGAGAAGTATACTGCAGGAAAACTAAAGTTAAAGTCGCATAATGTCAATACGAGGTCTTGACCTTGTCAGTAAAATCTTATTAGCTGTCGTTTGTTAGTCGTTACAAAATTGTATAAAGGAATTGTATGATAGTACACAAAAGATTACCTATTAATGTAAGAGCACATCAAAGCCTTCC
>JBIKTS010000111.1:0-2705 GCA_044347985.1 Candidatus Babeliales bacterium | reverse complement strand
AAATTAGCGGAATAGGACGCTTAGAAAGGGCCAGTGGAACATTTTGGATTATTGTATGGAGGCAAAACGTTGTACTCTTTCAGCAAACAGGAAATACTGTGTCATCAGATGAAAATGTAAGAGACTCTTTGAAAGGCTTTGTGACGAGTTATGGCGGGCAGTTGAACACGGCTACCGATTATACTTCAGCGCCATATGAAATCAAAAAACTTTTAAAACTTGATAGTGAGGCCGCTCCACTGGGGGGAGCTGGTGCCGGTGCGGGGAGCGATGACCGGACAGCTTCTAGTGAACTGGTTGCCAGGGGATTGAGTGTTTCACCACGGCTGGCACGTGGCGAGCTTCGAATGTCAACTGCTAACCCAGGAGGTGCTGGGCCTGAAGCATCGACAAGTTCGGGAGCTGCTGATGCAGCGTATGGTCCGCATAGTCCTGATTTTTGGATAGGATGGGTTGAAAGCGCAGAGGTGCCCCAAGTCCCTGTGGAAACTTTTTTTAATGAATGGTTAAAAGATATAACCGGAGTTCCTTTGCCAATAAATCGTGATAATTTTACAACATATGTATCTAAAGCAGGATCCGGAATAGGTATTACTGGAGGCATTAAAGTATTTATTAGAGAAAAATTAAGTAATGAGCTTCATAATATTAGAGCAATAGGGCGATTAAATTGGCCAGGAGTGTATACCACGGGCTTATGGGTTTTTGCATTTGATCGTAGTTTTGTGTTGCTCAGCCAATCGCCCTCTAGACTATCTTTTGAACGAGATAGTATCTTTTTGAGCTCCATACTGAACGCTAAGAAGTATGAGTTTAGATACACATCGGATCGAGCAATTGTACAAAAAGAATTAGGCTTGACAGTAGGTGCTGCAGGCGCTGGTTTTGCAAGCGCAGTACCTGCACCTGCAGTAGAAGAAGCATTACCAGCGGTTGATGTGGATTCTGGTTCTGCAGGGGCAGGGTCTGGTGTAGGAGTTGAGGGAGGTGTTTTATCAGATGAAATTAGTGATTATAGTGACACTGCTTTGGGCACTTTAGGTTTTTTTACAGAAGTACAACAGCCTTATGCGGGTAGGAATTTGATTGAACGATTCTCGGCAGATAAAAATTTCTGGAAAGATGTTTTTTATAAATACAATGGTGCTATACCAGGTAAGTTGCGTTCTGCAGTTGGTATTTGTGAAGTGCAAGGACAACGACCGAATATGGAAGATGCTGTTGGGTGCTTTGAGATCGCGCCGGCAAGGTTTGGTATTTGTGTTGCAGATGGGCACGGTGGTAGCTGGTCTCGTCCTGCTTCTTCGCTTGCTCGGATAGTTTCGCAAAAATATCTTCGTATGTTTGGAGATAAGGTAATAACAGCTGAGCTGGCACGTAAGAGTAGTATTGAACTTGATGCTACTTTTTTTCGTCAGCCAAGTGATGCAAAGTCCCATGGTACTACATTTACTGGCGCCGTTATAGATGTAGATAATGATCATAATGTGCAGTTAATTACTTTGATTAATCTGGGAGACTCTCGATGCGTTGTTTTTGATGAAACGGGACGAGTGGTTGCACAGACAGAAGACCACAGTCCTGATCTTCCACGAGAACAAGACCGAATCCTGAGGAACGGAGGTTCGGTTGGGCCGGACTATAATGGCACTGTTCGTATTAATAATGTTTTATCGGTTAGCAGAGCTTTTGGTGATTTTAGTGTGGATGAAACTAAACAACAACTGAGCAACGAAGCTGAAATAGTAATACTAGAAATGCCGATAGAAACACCAGAAGATTCAGAGGCAACCAGCAGTAAGCCACGCTGGATCGTAATTGGATGCGATGGATTATGGGATAATCTGACAGAGGCTGCAGTTGGAGATTTCTTACTGACTTCGTCAGAAAGTACTGTGCAAGATTTGACAGATCTGTGTACGCGCCATGCATACGAGAAATCCATACAGGGTGGGGTGAAAGACAATATATCAGTCGTGATTGTTGATTTGACGGGTATTGGAAAATAATAAAAATACTATGCTGTGCACATTTCATGAGTTCAGGAATGCGAATTGCACCTGAAGATGGGTGAAATGTTTTGCTATGAGCTCAGTATATGGTTACGAGTCGATACTGACTTTTATAGAATTGAGAGTAACGTACCGCTTTTTTTGGCGCATTGTTAGCACGGATGTATGTGAGTAGCAGCGCAAGCCTGATAATGGATCGTTTTGTTACAAAAACGAAGGAGGCGCTTTAAACCAGTTTTGGTGAGTTTTTACAATATGCAGAAGGATGATTTATTTATTGTTGCGCTGGTAAGTTGAAAGCCTCCGGATTGACCAATATATTGGTCGTATCAGGTAAGTCGACAGCCCCCGCATTAACAAGGAGATCGATCATAACATGATTATTGTGCTGCCGAGCGCCCTCAAGTGGTTGCGTTATAAATGTTGGTAAGTCGCCGCCTTGTGCAGCAAGATGTAAACCACCCAGAAATGCCCCCATGGTGGCAGCGGTATTTCCGAGAGGAGCGAGAGCGCGAGCAATTAAAGGCATTCCACGGGCTGGGCGATGTACATTAACGTTAGCGCCTCTTGCAATAGCTTCACGTACTCTATCAACATCGTTATGGTCTACGGCAGAAAGTAGTTGAGAGTTTAGGCTGTATTTTCGTATTTTTACTGCTGCGTATATGAGGGCGATAGTACCTAAAACAGTTC
>JBIKTS010000023.1:0-9875 GCA_044347985.1 Candidatus Babeliales bacterium | reverse complement strand
GGGCAGCTTTAAAAAGCTGCCCTTTTTTCATATAGATTCTCTACGCCCTAAAAACAACCGTGCGATCTCGTTCTTTTAGATGGACATTCCCCGCACCTGGAGTCACCGCTTCCTCTTCGTCAGCTTCATCAAAACGAACTAAAACAGTCGTACGGTTTCGATTCATAAGCCGAACATAACAATCATCAAAAAGACCCCGGTCTTGCTTTTGCCGCAACTTTTCTTGCGCTTGTACGTACGCCACCCCTTCTTCCTGGGAAAGATTTTTCTGCAAACAAGTTTGCACCAATTGTGATGACTGGCGAGAAAATTCCTTCTTAGGATTTCTCATCTCAAATTGATACGGAGCTTTTGCTTCAAGCGCATCTCGAGTATCAACGCCTATCACCATACATGAACCGAAAGACATATGCCCAAGTAAATTAACCGCCGCTTCAGCTTCAGGTCCTACTGTAATTAAAACTTGATAGCCACGCTGCACAATAAATAATGCTTTTTCCATAAGATCAATATATAAAAATCGCTGAGCTTCAAGTTGATGACTCACAAAATACGCAAACTCATGTTCTTGAGTAATCCCAAACTGCTGAGCCGCTGCATCAACTCTCTTCATAACATCTTGATCAGTGTATGCGCGAGAACACATTAATACGGCAACAGAGCCTCGTTTTCCAAATTTTCGTTTCTGTATCATATGATATCCTTATTATACAACACGTACTCTGCACAAAGTATGGAGGAACAATAAAAAAAAGCAAGCGCAGCCCATCTAAAAAAGATACCGGGGAAGCTTCGCTACTCTTCAGCTTCCCCGGTACGCTATATTTACAATGTACTCACCACCAACTATTTAGAGTCAGCCGCTTTCGATGCTTCTGCAATTCTCTTAGAAAGACGACTCACTTTACGACTCGCCGCTTCTTTCTTGAAAACACCTTTTTTGCCAGCACGCGCAATTAATGATTCCGCATCACGGAAAAACTTACGTGCAGTTTCCAAATCATTCAAAGCTAACGCGTCAAGAACTTTACGCTTTGCAGTTTTCACCGCAGTGCGACATGCTACATTGCGCTGACGAGCCAACTCACTAGTAATAATATCTTTTTTTGATGATTTAATATTTGCCATCGTTTATGAACCTCGAATTACTTTTTCAATTTTTCCTGCTTTTACACACTTTGTGCAGACCGCACCACGTGCCACTGACGTTTGTCCTTTCAGACGGTACCGAACCACATGAGTATTTGGATACTGCCAACGCTTTGTCTTATTGTTGGCATTACTCACATTATTCGCCGCTTGAGGCCGCTTATCGCAGATTTGACAAATATTAGCCATGTTTTATTCCCTCAGAATTTTTTTAAATTGTATGCTTTCTATCGCAATTTAGAGCAGGAATACTATCACATCTCAACCGGCTGGTCAAACCGAACTGTATCCCGGGGCTGAAGACCCAACAACTCATACACTTCAGCAGCATGCATGGTTTCTTTTTCAATAAGCGTCTCAGCAAGCAACTGGAGCTTATCTTTATGCTCAGTAAGAAGCTTTTCAGCATTTGCATAATTTTCCATCATAATCTGAGAAACTTCCTCATCTATACGCTTTGCAGTTTCAGCTGAATACTCCTTCTCAGAGGAGCGGACACCCAAATACGCATGAGACGAATTACTCTGAAAACTAATAGGACCAAGTGATGACATCCCATACACGCATACCATATCACGTGCAATTTCAGTAGCTTTAGCAATATCACTCGCCGCACCGGTCGTTTGCTCATTAAAGAATATTTTCTCAGCAAGAAGCCCCCCTAAGCAAACCTGAATCCGAGCCAGCATAGAAGTTTTTGACGCACTGACTCTATCCCCTTCAGGCAATGACCACGACACGCCAAGCGTACGACCACGTGGAACAATTGTCACCTTATGGAAGGGATCGGTCGCTGGCAATAGCACATTAAGCAATGTATGACCACCTTCATGGTATGCAGTCAATTTTTTCTCTGCATCAGTAAAAATCATAGTCTTACGCTCTGAGCCAAGCATTACTCGATCGCGCGCCTGTTCAAAATCATTCATTTCTACTGATTTTTTATTTTTCTTTGAAGCCATCAACGCTGCTTCATTAATCAAGTTTTCAAGGTCAGCACCACTAAATCCAGGAGTGCCTCGAGCGATCTTCTCTATGCTCACCTCTTCTGCCAATGGCACATTTTTGCTATGAACCTGCAAAATTTGTTCGCGACTGCGCACATCAGGATACGGCACTTCAATACTGCGATCAAACCGACCAGGACGAAGTAACGCTTTATCAAGAACATCAGGCCTATTTGTCGCAGCAAGAACGATCACCGTCCCACGCGCTTGCGTTGCAAAACCATCCATCTCCGCAAGTAACTGGTTCAATGTTTGCTCTCGCTCATCATTACCACCACCAATACCACCACCGCGCTGACGACCTACCGCATCAATTTCATCAATAAATACAATACACGGAGCGTTCTTGCGTGCCTGAGCAAACAAATCCCTCACCCGAGAGGCACCCACACCAACAAATACTTCGACAAAATCTGATCCACTAATGCTAAAAAATGGACAATGTGCCTCCCCAGCAACAGCCTTTGCCAGGAGCGTTTTGCCATTTCCTGGCGCGCCACACAACAATACACCACGAGGAATCTTTGCACCCAATCGTGAAAACTTTTCCGGAGTCTTCAAAAATTCTACTACATCCCGCAATTCTTCTTTTGCTTCATGCGCGCCCGCAACATCTTTAAAAGTAATACCAAGCGCATGTGGAGAAATGAATTTTGCCTTACTCTTACCCATACTAAAAATCTTATTATTACCCCCACCCTGAAGAGTTCTGAAGTAAAAAAAAGCAAAAATAAATACTGCAGCCAAAAGCAGCAGAATAAATAAATTGCCCCACGGCTGAACATCAGGATACCTAACATCCACCGCAACATTGTGCGCTCGCAGCAATTTCCAAATATCATTGTACATAGGCAATGAAACCTCAAAAACTCGCCCATCAGCAAGTCGCCCTTGCGCATACACACCATTTGTAACAACAACGTGGCTCACCGCATTTTTTTCTACGTAATCAAGAAACTGAGAATAAATAATCTGAGTTGGCTCAACCTGTGATGCATTATACCACCATAAAAAAGACCCCAGCGCAGCGAGAACAAACAGTAGTGCCAACGCACTTGGCCCTCTTTGCGGCATTCTTGAACGTCGAAATGGTTTTAATGACATACGCAATCCTTACATGAACATATATTTTTAATAAAAAGAGAGAAGCATTCTAGTACAGGCAGCAAACCAATTCTAGTCCTCAGGTAAAGAAAAGCGCAATTCCTTGGTTCTCTTGACAAGCCACTACATAAACGCCGTAAGCTTTGCCAATATATTACGTTTTCACTCTCCTCGCGTAAAGGATGCTTGCATGTTTGGCTCATACCTTCTGTCACTTGTTTTGATACTTTGTTTCAATCCGCATCTTGCTTCTGAAAGTGACAAAGATAGACAAGAAAGACAAGATAGAGAGCGCCGAGATTTCCCGAAAACAATATGGTCTCATCCCAAAGCACTCGAAAGTTTTGCAACCGAATGTGCTCGACAGCCAATTCTTGAAATTTTATATGCATGGGCAGGGTATGATATCTGGGAAGGAGCTACCGCCACTTACAGAAGCAGTGGCGATAACACAACTATTTTACCAACCTTACCTTCCGATAAGGGATCAACAGATGTTACCCCTCTTATTAGAGAAGCGCTGAATAACGGAGGGTTATATATTCAGCGCGCTCCAGCTAGGGATATAAACGCTACCTGGGTTGCTGCTCCTGCAAGCGCACATTTACCTGCAGGACGCACCGTAGGTCCCGTAACCATACGACAAGATCAACCAGGCTCCCCCATTTCAAAAGAATCAGTAACAGTCGGTATCTATTATCGAGATGCCCGCGGCGTACACTTCAGGCGCTTTGAGTCGTGGCAAAATATTGCCCTTCCTGCTCCCACAGCAATGATATGTACGCCACATCCTATCCATCCTGGAGGCCAAGGCGGTGCAGGATATTACTACGGACATCAACTTGAAGAAAATGGCACGCGGGGACTGATTACCCTTTCAGCACAAGGCTCACCTAGTCTTGTATTGATGGCTACTGATCGAGTGGCTATGCATCAAAGTACAAACTCGATAGAAACAGATTTTGCTAATTTTATTTCTGGCCCCAGAGGCCAGGGTATGTGCCAACCATGGATGTGGAATGGTCTTGACTGGCATGGCTGGACGAGTCATGAGAACAATCTTTTTACAGCAAATTTTCACCCTAATGGGTTAGATATTACTCTGCAAAATGACTTCGCATGGCGCACCGAAAATGATTACAATGAACATGACGAGATAAGGTATAGATACTGGTATAAAAAACGGTATTTTTATGATGCAAATGGAACTCAGCAATCAATTACCGGAGGAGATTTAGACCCATCACTCAGAACTGGAGCGACCGCGATTAAATATCCTCAAAGCCAAAACGCTCTTGATTTGTGGTATGCATTTGATAATACCACTTTTTCAATGGGAACAGGTAAACCAAACTCAGAAGCTGACATTACAGCAGGAGCAAATAATACACGCACCCTGGTAACACGAACCATTCCCTACGCTCGTTATTTGCGATATTTTGGGTTCCGTACAGGCGTATCTGGGCATACCAGCACACTCTCATTTATCGACTCAAAAGTTCTCAATCCTACAACCAAATTTTGCACACCTCCTCACTTGCGCGGCAACTTCTTATTCTGGCGTAACGAATGGACCGCACCAACCAAAGATTTTTTGAGCCTTCAATTTAAGGCTCGTGGTGATTGCATCATGGTTGCACTCGGTCAAAAAACTATGGCTGAGCGTACCGCGACAACTCAGTTTGATACTAGTTATTCATATGCTCTGCGCGTTACGCCACAAGAAATTCGTGTCGAAAAACAGAATGCGACAACACTTATACCAGTTACTAAAACACCGGGAGCATTTAATATGATTGGCAGCGACAAAGAAGCTGTTAATGATTACTGGTTAACATTTGTAAATGGAACACTGACTTTTGGCCATGGCACTACCGTTGGTCAAAACATAGTTGCGGTTGCCATCGACCCAAATCCGCTGCAAAACAATACCACTTTCTGCTTCTCATCTCGCGCACGATCAGTTGATTATACCGGTATTACCTGCCGCAGCTATCAACTGAGCAATACCTCAGTTTCTGGTGCTAGCGAACCAAAACCTGAAGATCTGGGAAGCTTTACTCAATGGCCAAATGCTCAAATGCTCCAAGCTGTTGATCAAGGTGCAATACTATTTAGCTATCGTAACAATACCCCAACTCCTGCCGCAGACACTCATGCTGTTATGATTGGCTTGCGCGCAACACTGCCAACCACCGCAGAAATTACCAACAAAACAGCTCCCGACTATCAAATTTTTCTCGGCAGCCGCGCAAATACCTCACATGAAATATTACGCCAAACTACACCCGTAAAACTGGGAAGACGCGCTGATAATAGTCCAATACTTGCACTTAATAATGAATGGCAAGATATGTGGATTCTCTATAACGGGGGATCATTTGCATATGGATCGGGCTCACAAATTGGCACCAATATGCTCGGCAGCTGGACAGATAACAACCCAATTCCGGGAATAAGATATTTCAGCTTCACTTCATTTGCGCCAACAATGGAATTCAAACTTAATGGAACTCCTGCACTTGAACCACAGCGCACTTGCACGACTCAACATGGAGCCGCACCCCGCTGGACAGCACTTTGGCAATTTGAAACACCAAATCAAGGTGCTTTTAATTTTTCAGCCTTAGCCTCTACTCAAACAGGCACTATACAAATAGGACTCACAAACGCTACTCAATCATATCCACAATATGAAGTCGTTATTAACGACACCGGCAAAGCATATATCCGCAAAGATCGCTTGCAACAGCCGACGAGTATCGTAACACTCACTGAATCGCAACTACCTGTTACCACCGCAAAACAATATTGGATTGCGTACAAAAATGGAACTATTTTACTTGGCACCGGATCTAATCCTCTGATTCCGGGCTCGCTTATTCTTCAGTGGCAAGATCCCGCTTTTAATGCTGCCTCCACTCCTGCTATTTCTCGGTTTGTCTTTGCCTCAGCTAATGCTACGATGCAATACACCAACATTAGCACGCAACCTTTTGATGCATATAACACTGCAATAACAAACGCTACTCAAGCACTAGCTGCTCAAAACAACGCTCAAACACAATGGGCAAGTAATCCGACACAGCTCAATCTCTCTGCCAGCGCCATTAAACAACTCTTCTGGCATTCAACGCTTCGTTTTGCAGAGCCAGGTAAAACTGCAATCACCTGCAGCGCGCAGAAAAGAGACTCAAATCCATTAAAAGTAATGGTTGGACTCAACGACACACCTGCGGCAAATGACAACCTGGTATTACCACTTTCAAGCGCTGCATATTGTATTACCATTGCGGAAACTGGCATTATAGAAATTATCAATCGAGCTGGCACAGTCCTGCATACATCACCACCGTGCATACCATTACAAAAATTAGCGGACTCCGCTGCTCATACCATCTGGATAACATGCAATACCACACAACAAGGTATGGCTCTCACATTTGGAATCGACAGCCCAATTGGCTCTTCACCGGTGCATACCTATACACTTATGCCTGTAATTGGCCAGCAGCTCCCCATGCTTCTCTACTTTGGTCTCGGTGCAGACTCATGTGCCGCTGCCATTACCGGTATTCAAGCAGCTGCATTTACTGACGCTACAAGCCACACAACAAATGGTTCACTTAAATATACTTGGCAACCAGGGTGGACACTCTCACAACCTGACCAAGCACAAATTTCATTTAACTTGGCAGCACAGCAACCCAACAATTTAGTTTTTGCGTTTGGTCTCGGTACCGCCAGTGCGAGCTCAGCGCCAACAAATACTCAATTAAATGGTGCTACATATACTATTGCCATAGACTACACAGGCCAAATTTATCTTTTAAAAGCACCTGATTTAATTACCAAACTCGGACAAGTACGCTACTCAGATACTGGAGATATGCAAAAACATGCTGAAGTGTTAAGAGTAAGCACTACAACCGGTGCGCCATGTACTATTAATTATGACAATGGCAGATTTCTTATTAAAATAGGAAACACTCCAGTGTGGTCTTATACAGACCCTACTCCTTCTACAGGCATCACCCAATTCTCATTTGCATCGCTCCAAAGTACTGCATTACTGAGCAATATTATCACACGTGGGGGTGAATCATTACGAACAATTGAACAGCTTTTTGCAAACCCACGCGACATTCTTGCATCAAGTAATACTGCGTATATTACCACTCTTCAAACAGTATTAATGGAACGCCTCCATCTTAGAAACATACCGTATTTATTTGAGCACGTCATTCCAGTACTTAATGATAACCAAGAATTATTTACTCAACAGCAGCGAACTCAATTACTCAGTTTGATGCGAGATATTAATGCTGAACCAACAGTAACACCAACACAAAAAGCAGCACTTGCACCGCTCATGACAGCCCTTGCAAATCCAGTTGACTTTATCACACTGCTTGCCCGATACACCCAAACAATCCCTACAATTTTGGGCAGCACAACACCACAACAAAACCCACTCTCTTCAACTGACAGCAACCGCATTCTCTTGTTCCAAAAACTGCAACGCCTGACTACAGTACCAAGCACTGAAACCAGCAAACCTGGATTTTTGAGTGCGCTTCAAACACTGATCACGGGAATTCCTTCAAGCATATCCTACACCGATGCTGAACAAAAAATTATTACACAACTTCGCACCATGAGTTCTAATGAGGCGATTCTTGCAAACTCACAAGATCCTGATGCGATTCTTAAAACTATCGAGCTCATCCTGGATAAGAACACTCAAGCAGATGCATTGTTATCATTTATAAATAAACGTCATCAAGCAAGAATGGTTCCCGCAACAGTTCCTACTCCGCTCACCACAGAGCAAGCAACTATGGTACTAGATATTTTAGCTTCATTAGTAGACAACCGTGATGAACTTACCGAAGTATCACAAAAAAATTGTACCCTTATCTTGCAATTAGCAAAAGCTTCGCCAGATCTTGTGAACGCACAAACTACTCAGAACCCTGAGAACAAAAGCTATCGGACTCTTGATCAATTACTATTTATGCTTAGTACTCCAATTCCCCTTGAAGTACGCATAAACAAACTGCGACTCAACGTAAGCAGTATGATTCTACGACCAAGCAGCGATCCAGTAAGACAACTCTTTTTTACCCATCTGGCAAAATTAACACAATCACTCCAAGGCATCACACCAGCACAAGTTTCTACTATCCAGAACGAAATTGTAAATCCGTTTACAGCGCTGAATCTTCCGGCAGATGAATCAGAAATAATTAATACACTTAAAAATGCATTGAGCTCTGTGCAGTCAGAAAACTTGTCATTTAAAACACAAATCAAGTTTATGCAACAAACTCAATTCCTTATAAAAGGGTATATTGAAGCATTACTCAGCATGCTGCAAGGTAAAGGTATTACTACTCAATTCGCTCCTGATGATTTTGAACTCTTTCTTGCCCAACTTGAGTATGTCGTCGATAGTCGCGAACTAATCGACGCACAAGATCTACCGCAGCTGATTAATCTTATTAAAATTACACAGCTAACTCCTGAATTTGCTCAGCATACACAAGAATTAAGCGATCTACTGAGTGAGGCAACTAGCGAGCATACATTTGCTGATCGTATTGCATATGCAAAACAAGAGTTAGCACTCATCATTCAACGCAAAAATCTTGTGGGGACAAATACCGCAACAGCCGAAGATGTATATTTCTTACGATTAATGGAAAAATTACGTCGACTGATGACCGCTCCTGGTATCAAAACAGACACGTTATTCACCGACCTTGAAGCAAATGTTTTAAATCCGCTTTTAGCGCTCATAACTGATGAAGCACAACTCGCAGAACTCCAAAAAATTCGTTCGACATTACTCAGCAACAAAGCACAAATAATTGAAGCTCAAAAAACTTTCACTCATCATTTTACTGCAGCCGCACAAGAAAAAAATAATACGAGTATGTATATTAGTATGCTGAAGAATATTATTGAAAATGAACGCAGTGGCCTTATCACATTTGATAACACCATCAGCGCCACTCGAGTAAAAACAGATGCCCAATTATTTTTAGAAGCACTTACAGAAGTAGCACTACTCCGCGATACTCTCTCCGCAGCAGACATTTCATTACTTCAAACAACAATCAATTACGCCATTTACAGTAAGGCATTTGTAGCTCTTGAGTTAAAACAAAAACTTACGGCGCTCTATGAAAACGTATCAAAACCAACACCATTTGCTGAGCGAGCGGCTCTTGCCATAAATCAAGCAGCACAAGTCATTTCACTCATGCCAACAGAACAAGTTCGTATGCTGTTTATGAAAAATCTCAATACCATACTCGATGCACCAGGAGACAAAGCACCAGATATACTGGCGCAGCTTCAAGAATTAGTGGTAACTCCGTTTAATAAAACAGTCCTCACTGCTGAAGAAAAAATCATTATCACTCAACTCAACACATTGATTACCACACAGCAACAATCGATTCGGACTGCATCATTTCAAATGAATCAACTCGCTCTACAACCAGATTTTGCTGCATACATTAATGGACTGGAAGCAATCTTTACCGGCAAAGGTACCCGCTTCACCTTTGCGCAAGAAGATTACAAAGCGTTTGTAAGCCACCTCAA
>JBIKTS010000022.1:0-9877 GCA_044347985.1 Candidatus Babeliales bacterium | reverse complement strand
TGTGAGTAGTGCGTTGCATTCAGCAGAGACCACTGCTT
This sequence comes from Candidatus Babeliales bacterium, assembly GCA_044347985.1. GTDB lineage: Bacteria > Babelota > Babeliae > Babelales > JAUPTZ01 > JAUPTZ01. Next base: position 9,839 of record JBIKTS010000022.1, on the reverse strand, counting down.
TTTTAACGAGATCAGCTCAAGATGATTTCTTGCATCTTGGGCTTGGTAAGCGTTCGTTTTGGTGTGATTTTATTCAGAAGCCAAATGTGAAACAGTGGCTCTTATGGTTTATTAAAAATCCTTCTGAGATCGATGCAGTCATTGATCATAAAGTTTATACGTGGTGCGAAGAGATTCGTACAAACCGCTTTTCATGGGGAGTTAAAACATATAACGCCGCAGAGCAATATGTTCTTTTTATGGCGCTGAAAAAATTTTTTATGATGAACATAGAGCGACTGCAAGTGAGGCTATCTGGTTGTCACACCGGAACATGGTATTGTGTAAAGCCTACTTTTGACGATTTAACTTGTATTGATGATTTTTTGTTAGCATACGCTGATTGTAAAGAAGATGGGCAGGCACATGGGGGGTTGTGACCCCTAATGTGCTTTATACTGCTTACAGTTGCTTGCGCAGCATTTTGAATCTTGATGGATTATAGCGGTTTTTTTGTTTGCGATGCATTTTCAAGCAGCACTAACATTTCACTGCGCAGATTCTCATCGCATCCAGTCGGCATTGTGTATGAAGAAATCTGAGTATCAACCTCGGCCCCATTTGTAAGAAGTGCCTCAATAATATCTTTGTGCCCATTCCAGAAAGCGATATGAAGTGGAGTTTTGTCTTCGTTATCTTTTACATTTACGTCAGCGCCATACTCAAGCAGTGTTTCTAAGACATCAAGGCTACCTTTACTGGCAATTGTATGCAGAGGAGTTTGTCCTTTATCATCTCTTATTTTCACAAAATCATACATGGTCATAATCATGATTATTTTTTTCTCTAAAGATCTGAAATAGTGAACAAGCATTTGCGCTATGTTTTTTGAATTAAGAATTAGGGTGACATTTGTTGGGCGCAGGCAGGCTATGTGAAAGCATTTGTTCTGTCAAACTGGGGCGACGGAGCACTTTTTTTGTGGTACTCTCGGCATTATCTATTAGTTTGTGTATTAAGGACTTTTTCATGCGCGCAACGCCAAAAAGAATTCAGACCGAAGAAATTTTGTATGGGGCACATCCAATTATTGAGTGTGCTAAAGCAGGCAAACGTAAAATTTTAGCGCTTTACATGACAAAGCCTGAGCCTAATGGCTGGGCTCGGTTAAAGCCATATCTCAAGCATGTTCCGCCAGTGCAGTACGTAACTCGTGACGTGCTTACCCGAATGGCTGGATCACCCGATCATATGGGTATCGTGGCGTATGTTTCTCCATTCGTGTATGCAACCAAGCCGGTGACGGCAAAAGACAATCCACGCATTCTCTTGCTTGATGGGGTGCAAGATGTGCATAATCTTGGCGCAATTGTGCGATCGGCCTATTGTACAAATTTTGATGCAGTACTCGTAACTAAGCAATGCGCGCGTATCAGCGCCGCAGTGTTTAAGGCGTCAGCAGGGCTTGCCGAGCATATGCCGATATATACTATTCCTTCTGTTTCTCACTCAATTAGTGAGCTGAAGGGTATGGGGTATGCGGTGTATCTGACAGTGGCTTCTGGTGGTGTGGATGCAACAACAGTGAGCTATCAAGCTCCGTTGTGCGTGGTTATTGGGAGTGAAGACCGTGGTATTGATGCGCGTGCGCGTTCATTGGCCCAGCAGGTTACACTTCCTCAGCGAGATACTTCTTCTTATAATGCGTCAGTAGCGGCCGGAATATTTTTGTTTTTGACCACCTTTTCTAAAAAATAGAGGTTGCCCATGGCCGGAGCGTCTGTCTCGTTACAAAGTCCTATTCGGTTTATTCTTTCATATTTGTTGCGTAAACCGTTTCCTCTGGCGCTTGCAGTGTTTTGCACGAGCATTAATAAAATTGGTGATATTTTGCCTGAAGTGTTGATAGGTATAGCAATTGACGTGGTAACCGGTGGCGGCAATAAGTGGCTTGAAGGGTGGGGTGTGACGAGTCCGCGAACGCAGCTGGTTATTTTGGCTGGGGTGACTATTTTTATTTGGGTTGCCGAGTCGGTATTTGAATTCTTATACATTGTGTTGTGGGGGCGTATCGCTCAGCGAGTACAGCGAGAAGTGCGTGTTGACGCATATCATCATATTCAAAAATTGCCCCTTTCATTTTTTAACACTATTCGGATTGGTAAGCTGACCTCTATTTTAAATGATGATATTAATGAGTTTGAGTATATTTTAGGTGCTGCGCGAGACCAAGGTTTGTCTGGAATGATACAGCTCTGTTTGAGTACTGTGCTTATTGGTTCTATTTTTTGTTATATCTCTCCACAAATTGCTTTTATTGCAATGCTTCCTATTCCTTTTGTAGCAGCGCTGGGGATTTTCTTTCGTGAGCGAATTAGTACCGCGTATGGTATTGTGCGCGAGATGGGTAGTACCATTGCCAGTGTGATTAGTCATAATATTGGCGGCATAATGAGTATTAAAGGATTTGGTACTGAAGAGTACGAGCGCAAGCGAGTACTTAAGCGCAGTAAGGAATATGAGCGTGCTTCGGTATATGCGGTGTATATGAATGGTATGTTTGCACCATTAGTACGGGTGTTTGTGCTTGCAGGGTTTGTATATACGCTTATTAAGGGGGGTATGCTGGTATTTGATGGTCATATTGCGGTTGGTTCATACAGTATGCTGATTTTTTTAACGCAGCGTCTTATTTGGCCATTTACTGGGCTTTCTGGAATATTAGATTCATATGAGCGGAGTATGTCATCAGTGCGAAGACTCATTGAGTTTTTACGGATGCCGATTGATCAAGCGTATGAAACCCCGGGCTCGCCAGATGTACATAATGAGTCAATGTCAGAAGGCGAGGTAGTATTTAAAGAGGTGTCTTTTGGCTATAATTCAACACGTCCGGTTCTTAAAAAACTTTCTCTGGTTATTCCACCCCAAAAAACAGTGGCGTTTGTGGGGCAAACCGGATCGGGTAAGAGTACTATTATTAAGCTCTTAATGCGCTTGTATCATGTGCAAAAGGGGACGATTACGGTGAATGGGGCGCCGCTGAATGAGATGTCGCTTGATGCGCTGCGTAAATCAGTTGGTTTTGTCGGGCAGGAATCGTTTATTGTTCCTGATACCGTAGCCAATAATATTCGCTACGGAGCGTTTGATTTGCCAATAGAGCAGGTTAAAGAAGCAGCTAAATCTGCTCAGATTCATGATTTTATTCTTTCTTTGCCGGATAAGTATGATACGTATATTGACGAATCAGGCAAGCAGTTGTCGGGCGGCCAGCGGCAGCGGGTGATGCTTGCGCGGGCATTGGTACGCAATCCTGATGTGTTAATTCTTGATGAAGCGACCTCTGCGGTTGATAACGAGACTGAACTTGCGCTCAGTCATATGCTGCGATCATTGCAACATTCGATTACTATCATTATGATTGCTCATCGTTTAACAACAGTTCGCCATGCTGATATTATTTTTGTTCTGGATAAAGGGGTTATTGTAGAGTCTGGCTCACATGATCAGCTTCTCAAGAAAAAAGGTTCTTATGCGCGGTTATGGCGTTCTCAGGTGGGTGAAGATTAAGAATGAAAGGGAACATGAGTGGATAAACGAGCGCGCTGGCAACATCGAAAAATATTAGCACTTGTACTCGGGTGCCTGGTGCTTGCGGCGGGCGCCGTACAGGTATACCGTATGATTGCCGCGTGGGCGGGTCGTACGTATGAGATTACGTCGTTTGTTCTTGTTGCGCATAATGTTGATGATGCAACCGTTTCCTTGATTGGCGAATGGCTTCGGGCCAAAAAAGAACTCGGTGATTTTAAAGCTCCTGTGTATGCTGATTTGCATGCTGAATTGGTTGCGACTTTTCCCCTGATTGCGCGCAGCGCATGGTCTCGTTTTGTGCCGGAATGTTTGACCTGCACGGTTGAAGGTGCTCGCCCGCGCTTTTTTGTGAATAAGCGATTTGTCGTTGGTGATAACGGTGTGTTGTATCCGGTGCGGTTTTTCCCTGAAGCATCAGCTGGACTTCCCCGCATTGTGATTGCGGAAGAATGGCTTTCGCCACAAACGTTTGACCAGCCGTATGCGTGCCTTGCTCAGTTGCCGGATCAGTTTTTTGCGGTGTTTAATAGTACGTATCATAATCCAAATATGATTGTTGTATGGCCAAAAGAGTCACTTGATTTACCACATCATTGCGTCTGTATTGTTGATCAGCGTACCGTGTCAATATTGCCAGATACGGTAACGCTTATGGGATTGTGTCAGGGGCTCAAAGAAGATGGTGAATATCGAGCGGATGACACTCTTTGTTTATTTGATTTTAGATTTCCTGGTACTGTGATTCGTAAGTGTGTTACCCCTAAGGAAGGACTTGCGCTACAGAGGGTATAGCCATGAATACACCAGCACATGCTGATTACATTGCCGCCATAGATATTGGAACCACAAAAATTTGTGTGCTTATTGGGCGGATATTGCCTCACGGTGTTGTTGATATTGTCGGGATTGGTAAACATCCGTCGTATGGACTTAAAAAAGGTATTATTGTCAACATGAGTGCCACTGTTGAATCGATTAAGCGTGCACTCAAGGAAGCGCAGCTAGAAGCTGGCGTGGTGGTGACTAAAGCGGTTGTGGGTATTTCCGGAAGTCATATCAAATCATTTAATGCAACGGGTGTGGTAGGTATATCGAGACCCGATGTAACGCAGTACGATATTGACCGGGTGATTGAAGTGGCAAAAGCGATTCCTATTCCGCAAGATCGGGAGATTCTCCATATTTTACCGCAATACTTTCGGGTTGATGGTCAGGAGTATGTGCAAGATTCTTTGGGAATGCATGGAGTGCGCCTTGAAGCGCATGTTCATATTGTTACGGGCGCGATTTCTTCGGCTCAAAATATTGTGAAAGCGGTAGAACTGGCTGGTGTTACCGTTGTTGATATTGTTCTTGAGCAACTTGCGTCTGCGCATGCGGTGCTTACTTCATCAGAGCAAGAATTAGGTGTGGGTATTTTGGATATTGGCGGGGGCACTGCTGACTTTGCAATTTATAAAGATGGACGCATTCGCTACTCAAAAGTGTTTCCGATTGCGGGCAATCATTTCACGAGTGATCTTGCTATTGGGCTCAGTATTCCGATTGCCCAAGCGGAAGAATTAAAGAAAAAATATGGCTGCGTTACCGAGCATGCATTTGCTGAAATGGGCACCACGCGGACTACTATTACGCTTGATTATGAGGGCGGGCAAAAAGAGATTGATTTATATCAAGTGTATGAAATTTTGCAGCCACGGGCCGCTGAGATTTTTGGATTTATTCGTGAAGAGATAGCGGCTAATCGGTTAACTCATTTGATGCCTGCTGGATTCGTACTAACAGGCGGCGGATCGCTGCTGAGAGGATTACGACAGTTGGTGCAGGGTGAGCTCAATATGCCGGTACGCGTCGGAGGCCCTCGCTATTATTTTATGCCAAGTGAAGAACATACAGGTGTGCCTGAGGCGTTGCGGTCCCCACTGTATGCAACGGCATATGGTTTATTGGCTTTTGGCCTTCCTGACATGAAACTTTTTTGGCAAAGCGCGCAGCAAGTGCCGCTGATGTCGCGTGTATTACAACGGATGAAAACCTGGATTTACGATTTTTTATAATAAGGGAAGAGTATGGATTTTTCAGTCACTGAAGAAAAAAAGCAAGTAATGGGAGCCTGTCTTAAAGTTATTGGTGTTGGTGGTGGTGGTGGTAATGCAGTTAATAGCATGGCCAGTTGCTCAGAAATGAGTATGGTTACATTTATCATTGCAAATACCGATGCACAGGCGCTTGATACCTCTCCGGTTACGCATAAAATTCAGCTTGGTGAGAAAATTACCAAAGGACTTGGTGCCGGTTCAAATCCAGAGGTAGGCAGACGCGCAGCGGAAGAAGATTTGGATGAAGTGATTGGGCTTATTAAAGGAGCTGATATTCTTTTTTTAACCGGTGGTATGGGTGGCGGTACTGGATCGGGTGCTTTGCCGGTGATTGCAACTGCGGCCCGAGAACTCGGGATTTTGACTGTTGGGGTTGTCACAAAGCCATTTACGTTTGAAGGGCGGCGGCGTATGGCACATGCAGAGCAGGCAATTGCAAACTTGAAGCAATCGGTGGATACCTTATTGGTTGTTCCTAATCAGAAATTACTTGATTCGGTTGATCCTAAAATTTCAATGCTTGATGCGTTTGCACTTTCCAATAACGTGCTTAAGCAAGCGATCAAAGGGATTTCAGATATTATAACCAAGCCGGGGCATATTAACGTTGATTTTGCTGACGTTCGTTCGATTATGAAAGATATGGGCCTTGCGATTATGGGTATCGGCCGGAAATCGGGAGAAGGTCGGGCGCGTGAAGCAGCTTTGCAGGCTATTACCTCTCCGCTTCTTGAAGAAGTAAGCATACAAGGTGCGCGTGGCGTATTGATCAATGTAACCGGCAATATTCACTTGGGTCTTCATGAGATCAATGATGCGGCTGAAGTGATTTACGAATTAGTGAGTGAAGATGCTAATATCATTTTAGGTTCAGTAATTGATGAAGCGCTGGGTGATGAGATTATGGTTACAGTTATTGCGACCGGATTTGAGCAAGATTCGCATATGTATGATTATGCTGCTGCGCGTCAGCCGCAGCGGTATCATGCACCGCAGCATGTGCCACCTCATGTAGCGCGGACCGCGCCTGCACCAGTGGTTGCTCCCAAGCCAGCTGCCCGCGCAGAAGCTCCGTTGCCACAGGCAGCGCGCCAAGAGCGACTTGAAGAGGTGGGGGGCTCTCTTGATATTCATGATCTTGATACGCCAACATTCATGCGCAAGAAAAATCCTGAGCGAGAAGAAGATCGGCGCATAACACCAATTAAATAAGGCGTTATTGCTTTTTTTTATAAAGTTTCTGTAGGAAATATCCCTTTATTTCATATACTGATGGAGGGATATTTTCTATTGTTGGGGGTTTTGTATGAATAAATTATTAAGTTTTTTTGTATTCTTGATGTGTATTAGTGGAGTTGACGCTTCTCCTCAGAGACGCACTGTTGCATCTATTGCAAACAAGGCCATAGAAATGTTAGCAGCAGCGACTGACACTAGTATTCAGCCAGTGCATACAGATGATTATACGCTTGAGCGAGTGGCGCGCAGACATATTTTGAAAAAAATTGGCGGAGAAACAAAGCCGTATGCGGTTGCTGATTTTTTGGGGATAGGAATTGGTGCTTGGGGTGTCCTTGGGTATGATTTGCCTCAAGATGTGAAAAATATTCTTTCTCAATATAAAGAGGGGAGCCACTGGTACTTGAAGGAAATGCCGCATTGGGGTCTGCGTGTAAAGTTTGTTTTTCATGCGGATGAGAATGTCTTAGGTGTACAGCTTTCCCAAGAAGATGCTGATGTATTATTAAAGCGGGTTATTGCGCAGCATATTGTGGACGTGTGTGCAGAGGGCAGTGAGAAAGAGAAGTGTCAGGATATTTTGCAAGGGTCCACTTTTTCATCTTCTCATAAGTTGCGCATTTATCGATTTATAGTAGATAAGGAGGTACGAGCGACTACGCGATGGGTTCAGAATTTATATGCAGATAAAGCACAAGTGCCTGAAGGACTTAAGCATGCATGGGGTAATTTACATTTAATATTGGGTGAGATACGTGAAAAGTATTCCACCTATGATCTTTCAACTGCGCAACAAAGATTAGTAGATCTTGAGAATGTAAAACGTGGTTTTTGTTACCAATCTCAGATTGTGCATGCTGACTTTCAACAGAAGAAAATACTGCCGAGTGGTAGATTGGCATCAAGTGTTTTGGATACAGTGAGTCGTGGTTTAGATGCTCGTGTAGGTATTGAGTGGCGGTATGAAGAAGCTGCCGAGCGACTTGCTGCTGCCTGGACATATAAATTAGCAGCAGATGCGGAGCGTTCTGATAGCGAGAGGGTTGTCGCAGCGCCAGTCGTTCCTGACGGGGGACCTGCTGGAGCGGGATCGGGCGCACGGCCTGATGAGGTCTCAGGTCGTGTTGAAAGTGTAGCGACGGACGAATCTGCGCCTGCCTCAGGAACTGTGGCTTCAGGAGTGCCTGTTGAGTTACCTCAACCAGTGCTATCAGCACAGCTACTATCGCTAAAGGATCGATTACTCTTTGATCTGGAAAGCCTTCATGGGTTTACTTCGATGATTAAGCAGGGGCCCGTGGCAAAAGAAGTAGATAATCTACGTAAACGTGTTATGAGCGCGCATACGGCTCATAACCAGCATGATGAGTTACAAGCATGTCGTACTGCTTTGGATGATTATTGGGCAAAACCTGAAACTCAGAGGGCGGTAATGAATGGCATGCGTATCTGGATGAGAAGCCATCCGCAGTGGAAAATGCCTGCAACATGGCACGGTTGTCGCTACGTCCAAGAAATGCTTACTCTGGCTTCCAGAGAACTGCAAGCGCACGATTCTTCTTCGTCGACACGAGCACCGGCAGTAGCAGCGTCAGCTTATTCGGCGCAATTATTGCCTCTGGTAATCCCTACATCAGCAACACAAGGTGACGCAGGATTTATTAGCGATGCCCCCCCGGGGGATATGGCAGTTGTTGCTGCTCTGTCGCAGCCTTTATCTTTGCCAGTGCGAGCACCGGGAGTAGCAGCGTTAGCTGAGTCAGAGTCGGTGAATAGAGTTCGCGAGGATATCGATTTAAGTGGTTTTTGGGGTGATGACGCTTTGTACGGCCGGCGGATAGATGCGCAGCCAGCACCAGTACATATCTCTAGGCCTGCGGTACTATCTGTGGTTCCTAATGGACAGCCTGAGCCAGGAAATCCAAGCGTGCAGCCTGCACCAGCTGCTCAGCCGAATGCAGATTCTCGACCAGGAAATCCAAGCGCGCAGCCTGCACCAGCTGCTCAGCCAGCAGTATCACCTACTCAGCCGAATGCAGGTTCTCGACGAGCAAATCCAAGCGCGCAGCCTGCACCAGCTGCTAAGCCAGCAGTATCACCTGCTCAGCCGAATGCAGGTTCTCGACGAGCAAATCCAAGGGCGCAGCCTGCATCAGTCTCTCAACCAGGGGGCGGTTCTGTTGAACTGACTGCTCGGGGGGCAGGCCCTGCGGGCCTTAGTAAGCAAGCTCATTCAAAATCATTATCGCCGCAGTTTCAAAAGCACGACACAACACTTGCACGTGGGGTTGGATATGCGGGTGGCGCAATAACGGTAGGCTTTCTTGGGTATTGGCTTGCGCAAATGCTGAAAGATACAGATTCGCGTGCGGTGATTGCACGTGCGTTTAAAAAGCTTGCGGGTAAAAAAGTTGCGCCTCTGACGACTCGTCAACGGCGAGCGGCAAAAAGATTGCAGCGAGATGGGGGTATTGCGGGTGCGGGTACGGTGGCTGGTATTGCAACAGTACTTGGTGGTTGGTTGCTTCGAAAACGAAATCGCGTTGCGTGAAGCGGCCTTTTTTGCTCTATTTTTTCACCCAATATGGTGAGTAGAAGTTTCTTGCTTCTTAATGGTTTTTAAGAAAAAAGCATTAGGCTATAGGTTATTAGGTGTTATTTATTTATACTATTCGTAGGGGATTAAAAACTGTTTTTTGGAAAATTAAATGAATTATAAGTATCAGTTGGTATGGTTGGTTGCTTTTTTGAGTATGTTCGCCGGCATTTGTTTTGGAGCACAGAAACAGGTTGCGGTGAAAGATGACGCGGCTTTACAATCGCAAGCTGATGTTCTTGCGATTGCATTAAGTGAAAAGCCTGAATATCAAGAGTTATTTGAGGTATTTATTGATATACAAATAATTCTTGCGAGCAAGAGCCCAG
>JBIKTS010000118.1:0-2782 GCA_044347985.1 Candidatus Babeliales bacterium | reverse complement strand
CTGCTGAGGCAGCCGCCGCGCCGAGATCAATACATCAGCTACACGCGTAGAGGCGACTATCAGACTGTCACGGCACGGGGGTTCAATTCCCCCCGGCTCCATTTTGCCTTGTTTTCATGCTCTTTTGACTCAGATCGCATCCCGTTGACAGGGATCGACATGCGCGAAACGCTCGCCTCGGCCGGCGCATCGCTTGTCCGCTCGGGAACACTCGATTCCGCTGCCGACTGCGCCGCATTTTGCGCCGCCTCTCCGTTCGCCACTTTGTCCGTGAACACCTTGGCGGAGGGTTCATCGGGGATGCGATTCGCGTCGTGCTGCCCGCTCACCGTAACCGAATGGCCGATCCACCGGCTCAGTGCGTACTGCGGGAACATCTGCACCCACGCAATGTCGCGTGAACGCCGCAAGGTTCGAGTGCCGCACACCCTGGAGGCGACGCGGCGTTTTACGAATGCCGCGCGTTCCAAAAGGTTTCCGATCGACCGGGCTTCTGTGCGAGTTCGATAATCAGGCTCCAACATGAATGGAATGCGTGCGTGGCTCGACCCGCGGGCAGTGGTTTTCGGTCACGGCCGACGCTGCTACGGGCAGATCAGCTCGTCGTACTGGACGATGAAGACTTGGAAGTCCTGGTCATCCACGAAGCCGTCGAGGTTGAAGTCCGCCGGGCACGGTGCTGGCGTGATCGGACAGAGCAGAATGTCGTAGGCACGTACGAAAAGGGTGAAGTCCGGATCATCGACATACCCGTCGCCGTTCAGGTCTGCCACACATGTCACGGTGAGGGTCGCGGGGGATGAGATCGCCTGCGATCCGCACGCATCCGTAACCCGCACGCGGTAGCTGGCGGCATCGGCGGCGGTCACGCCGCTGATGGTCAACGTCGCGGTCTCGCTTCCGGAGATGTTGCCGCCATCGTTCAACGCGACACCGTTGCGGAGCCAGCGATACTGGAGACCGAACGATGAGCCCGTAGCTGAGAAGAGCGCGGTCTGCGTGGCGCGAACCGACTGGCTAACGGGTTGCGAGATGACGGACGGTCCCAGCACCAGACCCCAAGTATCTCCCAAGAGCGTCCCTGCGGGGGCGTAGCCGCCAAAGAGGACCATTCTGGAGCGCTGGTAGTCGTAGGCCATGTAGGCGTTCTGACGCGGGGGCGGCGCGGTGCTGAGCGACTTGGACCAGCAGCTCCCGTTCCACTCCCAGGTCTCGGACGAGAACACGCGGTTGAAGGTGTAGCCGGTGACATAGACGGCTCGCTGCCGGCCAGGGTCGTAGGCCATAGCCCCGTAGATCTGCGACGACGGACCGCCCTCGGCTCGTTTCTCCCACGACACGCCGTCCCACTCCCAAGTGTCGAAGAACACGGTGCCGAAGAAGAGGGCACCGCCGAACATCACGGTGCGCTGACGCTGGGCGTCATAGGACAGGTGGTGGCCGAATCGGGGCGCGGGACCGCTGCCAGCGACCTGCGTCCAGTTTGTACCGTCCCACTCCCAGGTGTCTCCGGCGAAGGTGTCGCCGGATAGCACCCCGCCGAACATAACGACGCGGTTCCTTGCCGAGTCGTAGACCATTTTGGCTCCGAGTCGGGCAGGTGGCTTAGTCGCTGGGTTCTGCAGAATCCACGCGGAGCCGTTCCATACCCAGGTATCGTCGAGATAGACGTTGCCCGTGGACGATCGTCCTCCGAAGAGGATGACACCCGAGGCGAGCGATGCCATCGCCGTATCGCAGCGTGCCGAGGGGCCGCTGACGACGCGTTGCGTCCAGCTGCTTCCCGACCAGATCCAAGTTTCTCCCAGGAAGGACAGCCCGTCAGTGGAGCGACCGCCAAACAGCACGATTTGATTTCGGGCGAGGTCCGATGCGGCAGCTCCGTCCCATCGTGGCGACGGTCCGGTGGAAGCGAGGTTCTGCCACGACGAGGGGCATGTCGCAACCGACACGAGAGCAAGGTCATCGAGTGCAAGGTCGTTTCCAAAACCGACGGCGTTCACGTTTCGGATCGAGAGCACGACACTGCCTGATACCGTGGGCGTCCAAGCTCCAGACCATTGCGTCCAGGCTCCGTTGCTCGCCTGAACAGCGAAATCCGATCCAATCTGCTGACTGTCGACCTCGACTCGCACCCTCGGTGCTGATGGGTCGACGCCGCCGTTATTGCCCCAAGATGCCGCCCAGAAAGAGAATGTGTAGGTCTGCCCTGGCACAACCGAAATCGAGCTGTACCACACTCGGTGATTGACGTTTGCGGAACCGTTGCTCAGGTGCATCAAGCCGCTGCCCGAGGTGTGATCAAAAAAGGTTGGTCCGGCCGTGTTCCAAGGGAAAGGCGAGTTGACGACCGCGAAGACGCCTGTGGGCACCCCAGTTGACGGCGAGAATACGTAGTCGCTGCCGAATCCAATCGCTCCCGACTCGAAGTTTCCGTTCGTGATCAGATTCGCTTGGCTATCGCACGTTAGTACGTCGTATTCTATAACACAGGCATTTGAATAGAGTGTTGGACTCCGATAATCGTCCCAACCGATCGTGCCGAAACCAAGTGCGGCGCAACACAGTTGGTAGTAGTGCAGATATTGGGCACTCTCGATCCCACCATTCGGCTCACCGGCAATCCAGTCGCTGTAATTCCATACTTCCCCGGTCGTCCACTTCCAGACCGAACTGCCTGCGGACCGAATCCCTCCGAGCCATGGGCCAGCTATGGCTCCGTAATTCACCCACGCGTCAGGAGTCGAGAGCGCGAGCTGCTGAATGAATGCGTTCTCCTCGG
>JBIKTS010000114.1:0-2790 GCA_044347985.1 Candidatus Babeliales bacterium | reverse complement strand
AGTCAAGGTATCACCTGACCCACCAGAACCGCTTCCAGCACCTGCACCCGCTGGAGCACCAACGCCACTCCCCGCGCCAGCTACACCCTCTGTCATCGCTGAAGCCTCCCCTGAACGCAATACATGCAAATCGACCACTACAACAGAAATGTTGTCTTGAGAACGGCTGCCATACGCTTTTAAAGCCAATTCACGCGCAATTTGATAAGACGATAAGGCCTGATTTGTCAAAACAAACTCAGCAACCTGTTCATTTGTCATCTTACCCCACAAACCATTAGATGCTAAAACGACAAACCGAGCATCTGCCATTACTTTTGGACCTACAGTTATAATGTCAGGAATATTACTGACTTTATAAATATTTCGACCCTTCTCATCTTGTGTAGCCGAAGGAGTTTTATACCTATAATCACCAAATCCTCGAGAAACATCTAGATTGCCCTCAATTTTACCCTCCTCACTAACTATCCCACCACACCCCAAAATCCGGTCTCTTTCATCAGCAACCCTTGGTGTATGATCAACAGTCATACTCAAAACAGTGCCGGCATTACTTAGAATAATAGACCGAGAGTCTCCTAAATTTACAAGCTTCAAAGTACCACTTGGTAACATCAATGCGAGGGTTGCAGTAGAACTAGATTCGCTATGATTTTGATGTCTCAACATCTCATCAAAATCATAGAAAGCTCTTTTAATTGCCTCATCATCAACTATATATTCCCCCAATCCTGAAAGCTTATTTAAAAGGCCATCACGACAGCGCTCAGCCATTTCGGCGCCACCATGGCCATCAAATACCGCCACCGCATGCAGTCGATCATCAAAAGAAACAGCTACCGCATCTTCCATTGTTGGTCGTTCACCAATCATTTCACTAATTCCAACGCCTGTAAATTGAGGCCCATCGTACCACTCATGCAGGCTTAAAAAACTTCTTCGCGAGCGATTTTTTAATAAGATAAGATCTAAGTTACTCTTAAACACCTCTGATTTTTTGAGCAAATTACATAAATCGTTCAGTTCAGTACTATTAACACGATAAATTTGATTACTAAGCTGAGTGCGCAATCTATCGATTAAATTACTATCACTAACAGTAACACCTTTAGTTATTATTGAACCGTAATTGGGCATACATAATGTATAAAAATTATTATTTTCTTCTAAATAACAATTAAATGTTATTTTATACTGACCAGACCTTTCAGATATTTTCTGCAAAACAAAAATCAATTCAGAACCTGGGTTCAAAACTGTATCACTAAGAGAATGGTAAAACATAAGTAAGCTTGAATTATCTGTATGGCCTGGGCTTTCAAGTACATCGACCTGAATGTACTTGAAAGCTGGATGTAAAAAAAAGCGATGCGATAGCGGAAACCGTTGCCGTATTGCTTGGGCTAAACTTTCACCGTGTAATGCAATAATCCCTTCGTCGTCAACTCTGATTTTTGGTACTTGCCCCACAGTCCTGCCGGCTCCAGCATACATCAAACTTACCCCAGCACCACTTCCAGCTCCTGCACCCGCAGCCACAACGTTACCACTCACCGCTGTCGTCGGATCACCTGGCGAACCAGAACCACTTCCAGCACCTGCTGGAGCGCCACCACCAGTTGAAGCACCAGCGACCAAGTCATCTCTCTTTCTAGTTACTCCAATTCCGCCAATTTTATGGTCGAAGCCCTGAGCGATAAAATCAAAATCTTCACCATCAGCACCACGAGTGCTAGAATTAGGAAGCGCACTCAAAGTAGAAACTGGAGAAGCACCAGCGTAAGAAGAAGTATCTCTCAAGGCAAAGGCACCACCAACAGAAAGCTGGGCATCCGCCAAATCTGCCCTAAAACCACTTCCAGCACCTGCACCCGCTTCACCACCCGTACCTGCTATTCCCGAGCTTTCCACAGTATGGGCAATATCTCTACGCATATGACGCAAATCAATCACCACAACAGAAATGTTGTCCCCCGAACCCTTTCTATATGCCTCCATTACTAATCCATTTGCTACAGCCTTCATTGATAATCCATTACGCACGTTACACACTACAAATTCGGCTACTTCATTATTTTTCATACGGACCCATAACCCATCAGATGCAAGAATCATATATCGCGCTTGCGCTCTCTGTTCAGCTGACAATGTTATAACATCGGGAACATTACTAATTGCATCATTATAATTTTTATATTCATAATCACCAAAAGCACGTGATACCTCCAAGTCGCCACTAGGAATCTTAACTCGATTATCTCCTGTGATCTCTCCTGGACGGCGCTCACTAGCAATACGCAGCTTCTCACTCGCATTACTCGGCGTATGATCTTGTGTACTCACTACCTCATGGCCAAACTCATCACACACTACAATACGGGAGTCTCCAAGATTCACTAGTTTAATATCCCCACTTGGTAAAAACATTCCAATCGTAGCAGTAGACCCAGCATCAACATGAGACCACTCTCGTTTTAATTCCTGATCAAAATCAATAAAAAATTTCTTAATACCATCATCATCATATGATGATGAACGTTTTAAAGAAGGCGTGAATTTATCTCTGAGCTCTCGCGCAATAATATGTCCACCATGTCCATCAAAAACACTCACGACCGTAACTGAATCGGTCTCATCAACCGACACAGCATCTTCCATATACGAACGGGCACCACGAATCTGACTTACCCCAATAGCTAACGATGACCTAGAGAGATCCCATAAATCGCGAGTAAGGTTACTATCATAAGAGTAAATTGGTGTATACAACTCGTTCGCCAAACGGTT
>JBIKTS010000020.1:0-10062 GCA_044347985.1 Candidatus Babeliales bacterium | reverse complement strand
GAGAGCATCATGAGTCATACATGATGCTGTATTACTGTAAAAGATTTGCAGTTGTTTTTGCAAGGATAAACAGCAGGATTATTATGGTACAGTCGTTGTTTTTTGTAAAAAACGTGATAGATTTTATATCTGCTTTTTAATAAGAAAAGCCGCGAAATGAGGATGATATGCATGCACGACTGTACAGTGCCACAACAGTTGGTATTGATGCACAATTGATAGAGATTGAAGCAGATTTGAGTATGGGTTTGGTTGCTTTTACAATTGTTGGCCTTCCCGATAAAGCAATTACCGAAAGTAAAGAACGGATACGTGCAGCGCTTAAAAATAGTGGGAGTCTGCTTCCTATTCGGTCGATTACAGTAAATTTGGCGCCGGCAAATATTAAAAAACAAGACGTTTTGTTTGATGTGCCCATTACGCTTGCTATTTTGCGTGCAGCTGAAGAGTTGCCTGCGGCGCCGGCATATTATGAGGAAACCTTGTTTTTAGGTGAGCTTGCGCTTGATGGAGCTATTCGGGGAGTATGTGGTGTGCTGGCTATTGCTGATTATGCTCGTCAGCAAGGAAAGAAGCGGCTTGTTGTGCCCCGTGAAAATGCTATTGAAGCTGCTTTGATTACAGGCATTGAGGTTATTGGGGTAAGCCATATTAGTGAGCTTCTTGCATACATGCGCGGAGAGATTACGCTTGAACCTACGCCTTCGCAATTTGAGCAGCAGTTTGCGACGTTAAGTGCGCAAGAGCAGGCTGAGGATATGTCTGATGTTGCCGGGCAGTGGCATGCAAAGCGGGCACTATTGCTTGCAGCGGCCGGCCATCATAATATGATTATGATAGGTCAGCCGGGTTCAGGCAAAACTATGCTGGCGCAGCGATTTCGTACACTCTTGCCGCCGCTTTCATTCGAAGAAGTTATTGGTGTTACCAAAGTGTATTCAATTGCGGGGATGCTTCAGGGTCGGTCGCTGATAACGCGTCGACCAATTCGTATGCCGCATCATACTATTTCGCAAGCGGGGCTCATTGGCGGGGGCAGCATTCCGCGTCCTGGTGAAGTGAGTCTTGCACATCATGGGGTGTTATTTTTGGATGAACTCACTGAATTTTCGCGAGCGACTATTGAAGTGCTTCGTCAGCCTATGGAAGGGGGGATGGTTCGTATTTCACGTGCACATTGCGCAGTCTCATTTCCAGCTTCATTCTTGCTAATTGCTGCGATGAACCCTTGTCCCTGTGGTTACTTTGGAAATCGTGAGCGGTGTCGGTGCAGCCCGCATCATGTGCAGACGTATATTGGTAAATTGTCGGGGCCACTTCTTGATCGTATTGATTTGCATGTAGCGGTGAAAAGCGTTACGTACGCTGAGATTGGGGGGCAGCGTATTTCAGAGGGACCGACTTCGGCAGAAATGGCAGAACAGGTTTTGGCTGCGCGTCAGCGGCAGAAAGCGCGTGGGCAAGAGTGCTTGAATGGACAACTGCAAGGCAAGCAGGTTGATCGGTATTGTGTTGTTTCAGATGCTGCACGCGACTTGGTTGCGCGCAATTTTGATAGATTGGGGCTCAGTATGCGTGGGTATCACAAAATAGTAAAAATAGCCCGTACGATTGCCGATATTGAGCAGAGCGATGTGATTGAGGTGAGTCATATACAAGAGGCGTTATCATTTCGAACATTATCCCGTTGAAACCAAGGTTTTTGTTGTTTTAATTATTGTTTTCTATATTCTCACAAAAGAGTACAGGTCTATCAAAGGAGTCTTATGAACAATCCCCTTGTTCGTTTATTACGCTCACTGTGGCACTATGGTGCAGCGCAGCGTGTTGGTATTATTGGATATTATTGCTTGTTTATCATGGCAGAGATTGCAGCTGGTCTGACGCCATATTTTTTTGGATTAGGATTTAACGCGCTGCAAGTGTCATCATCAACAATGCTGTATGACAGTCTTTTTTGGCTTGGAATGGTTATTCTTTGCTATTGGGCATCTTCTCTTTTTCAGCTTCCAGGGTTAATTCTTGAGCAATTGATTGCGTTTAAAATTAAAGAGCATTTTTTAATTACGGCATATACCGATTTAACGCATCTTCCTTTAGCTTGGCACCACAGTAATCATTCAGGCAGCGTTGTGACCAGTGTCAACCGTGCTTCTCTTGCATTGTATGATTTTGCGTCTCGGCAAAATATGTATTTTCAATCGATCGTGCGGTTATTGATTTCGGTAGTGTTTCTTTTATGGGTTTCTATCCCATTGGGCGTAGTCGCTATTGTGCTGCCGATTATTATTGCGGTGAGTGTATTTTGGTTTGATAACAAGTTAATTGCTTTGTACGAACTCAAAAATAAACTTGAGAATCGAGCAGGAGCAGTGTTATTGGAGTATCTGAGCAATATTACTACGATTCTTACTCTGCGACTGGGGAACTTTTCGCGTATGAGTCTTGTGAAGCATTTTGGTTTGGCATGGAAGCCGTATCGAGAAGTGGTTGTGCTGCGCGAAATAAGGCAGCGTATTTTTGGTACATTACTGACTACGGTACTGTTTTCTTTGTTAATGGGGTATGTGGTGTATTCAATAGCTACTACTGGCATGGTTATGCTCGGGGTGTTTATTATGATTGGACGCTATCAATCAGAGATGAATGGGGTGTTTTGGCAACTGGGAGGCTTTTATAACGATATTGTCCGTATGGGCTCTGATGTGGAAAGTATGAATGAAGTGTTTGCCAATATTGCCCGGCATACACAAGTGTCTGATGAACTTGCGATGCAGGCGCCTGTGTGGCAAGCGTTGACCGTTTCGCATCTTGCATTTTCTCATGCAGATACTCTGCGTGGGCCGGCTTTGGCTGATGTGAGCTTGACGCTCATGCGGGGGCAGAAAGTTGCATTGATTGGAGCAAGTGGAGCGGGTAAAAGCACCTTGCTTAATATTCTGAGTGGTCTGTATACGGCGCAATCGGGCTCGCTCACGATTGATGGAGTGCTGTATGATTCTTTTATGCCGCTGAGCAGGATGACTACGTTGGTTTCGCAAGACCCGGAATTGTTTGACAATAGTATTGAGTTTAACGTGACGTTTGATGCGCCTGCTAAGAGGTCTGATATTGAGCTGGCAGTGCATCGTGCAGGGTTTGCCGATATCTTGGCAACATTGCCGGAAGGGCTTGAAACTAACATTAAAGAAAAAGGGCTTAATCTTTCAGTGGGGCAAAAGCAGCGGCTTGCGTTGGCGCGGGGACTGTTTGCCGCCCGAAATAGCTCGATTGTGCTTATGGATGAGCCGACATCCAGTGTGGATTTGGGGACAGAAAAACAAATTTTGACGGGGATGTTTAGTGCGCTTCCTGAGGTTACGTGTATTGTCTCTCTCCATCGCTTGCACCTGCTTCCGCATTTTGATGTGGTTATTTTGCTGCAGGAAGGAAGAGTGATTGCAGCAGGACCTGTTGCGCAGCTGCTTGAGACTCCTGGCCCTGTCCAAGATATGTGGCGTGCGTATTAAACCGCGCAATTCCAGGGGAGTGCAATAACGTGCTCATCGATTCGATAGCAATCGCTGCCGGCGTAAATGATTATTCCGGGCATCACCGTGACGGTATTATTTTGATATGTTTCTCGAAATGCTTTAATACCTCGCGCATCATATTTGGTCAGTGTTGACTGCATTTTGATTTCTATCGGATAGAGCTTATTGTCCACCGCGATTATTAAATCCACTTTAGCGTTATTGCCGCTGCGCCAATGATATAGCTTTGCTCCAAACGGCAGAGTGTTCAAGAGCGTATCGATAGTATTTACTATGTATGTTTCAAATAATGCGCCTCGTTTGGGATGTGTCCTGAGCGCTTCAGGGCTTGAGATATGTTGCAGAAAACAAGCAATGCCGGTATCGGTAAGATACCCTTTTTTCTTTTGAGAAATACGTTTTGTAGTATTGCCGTCGTACGCAGAAATATCTTTCCATTGATAGTTTTGTTTGAGCAGGGAGACCCATTTCTTTGCTCTGGTTCCGGCAACTTCTATTTCTCTTCCGAGATGATTGTAGTTGATTTCTTGTGCGGTGAGCCCCGCCATAATGCCAAAGAAGTCGGTAAATCCTTCAATGTCTTGGATGTTTTCTAGGGCGCGGATGTCTCGTTGGATATATGTTTGCAGGTATGAGGCAATAGTATCATGAAGCAAGCTGTTGGGGATTTCTAAATAACCGGGCATGCCGCCGCGCCAGATGAGTTCGAGTGGTGAAGCGGTGGTTAGGGTACCTTTTACCCGAGAGATGAGCTCGGAAGGGTTTGCTAAATAGTAGTCTAGCCAGGTTGGTTGTTCAGCAAGATCAAGTTGTTCATAGATGGTCAGAGGGGCCATGGGAAGTATTGTTACACGTCCTGCCATGCTTTCAGCAACAGATGATATAAGCGCAAGATTTTGAGATCCAGTTAAAAGATACTGCGGGCGTGTCGAGGACTGGTCAACTATTCGTTTTATATAATTGAGAAGCTGCGGTGCGTACTGGATTTCATCAAGAATTATGGGCGCGGGATGGTCCTGCAGGAAGAGGCCGGGATCTGCTTTTGCTCCGCGGATATCAACGTCGGGATCAAATGTTATGAGCGGTAGAGAGGGGAATGTGTGCTGTAGAATAGTGCTTTTACCTACTTGGCGTGCTCCGGTAATCAGAACAACTTTTGAGTAAGCGCTTATCTGCTGTAATTTGGCTGCAATGTGACGATTTTTGAACATATGAGTTTGTGTATATGAGAGTAAAGTACCATGCATTTGCGTATCATAGAAAAACAAATGCATGGTACTTTACTAGTCTTTAGGATAAATAACTTATTTTTGAGGAAAGAGAGTGCTGTGTAGCAAGGGGTGCAAATTGAACGTAAGTGCTTATCTGATTATGTGCTCAGCAAGCGTGACTAGTTTGGGTTTGAGGTAGCTCCAATATGTCAGAAGTTTGTGAGATTGTTGTATGAGTTTGTTGGTGTGCGCTGCTAGTGATTCATAGTCATCTTCGTAGTCATGAGTAATTTGGTTACGAAAATCTCTTATTTCTAGCCACCATTCAGCATTTTCTAAATATCTGAGCTTTTCCAGTGTATTAAGCTTATCAATAAAAGTGAGGGGGGTATCTCCGGTGGCCTCAAGAATGGCAGGAAAAATTTTGTTTCCTATTGTGTCTTGGAGTTTTGCAAATCGAGAATATATCACTTCTATATATGCCGCCTCATTTTTGGAGAGGTTTTTTAATGAATCTTCGGTAAGGGGTGTTAGATGTATAATATCTTCAATAGCTGTTTTAAGCCGCAGCGCATGAATGTCATTACAGAAGATGTGATGGGAGAGAAATGTCTTTTCTTTCATACGAGTAAGATTCCTGTATTGCGAGCTTCTACATATATCGGTTTGTCTTTGTTGGACGAAAGCATATTGATGACGATATCTATTTTTTGTTCTCCAATTTTCATTTGAATGAGAGCACTGAGCCGAAATTTTTTATCATATGCCAGAGTACTATTCATCTCGGTTGTTTCAATGTAGAGATCAATGTCTCCGCCAAATTGAGTGTCATCTACTCGTGAGCCAAAGAGCCATAGATGGTCAGAGTCAGAAAATAACTCTTTAAACGATGATACAATTGCATTGATTTGGTTTTGCGACAGCCGCATGTTGGGTTCCTGGTAGAGAATGCTACAAATTTGATTGTAAGTGTGAGTTAACTGATTTTGGGTGTCAATAGTATTTTGGCAGCAGTTTCTTGTGTAACCAGTATTTGGTGAAGTTTGTGGTATGCTTATTTTGCCTATATTTTTATACACGTTCTTATTGTATGTTGATAATATCTCTCATTTTTGTAAAAAATAATTACTGGTGATTCTATAAACATCATATATGAGGTGTTTGTTTTTATGGTGATAAGCGTAGGGTGTGGTATGAATACTTGGGTAAAATTTTTGACGTCTCGGTGTGTGATTTTTGTCTTGATGAGTGGGTTAATTGTCCCTTTGTTGGAAGCGCGCAAGAACAGCGGAATTAATTCTTCAGATAATGAATTATCGCATTTAGTGCTACAGGCTGAACAAGATGCTCAAACGAATCAACAGCAATGGGCACAGCAATTATTGCCACGGTTGCGTCATATTCAAGCACTTATTACCCACAAAGCATCAGTGAAAACTATGCAAACTTCTTTGAGTGCTGTGGCTAATGAAATTCAAGAATTACAGCAACGGTATTCTGATCCTTTTCTTGATAGAGCACTTGACTGGGTTATGACGTATAAGCCACGTGTGCACCATCCTCATTGGAAGAAAAATGTTTTGATTGCAGCGGTCGCATTGGTTGCGGCCGGTGTAGTTGGTACGGGCGCAGCAGTTGCTCGTAACCGATCTAAGACAAACATAAAGCGGCCACTTGGAGAAGATGCGCCACCATTATCAGTAGGCTTTGACCGCGGCAGTGGTTCAGTTGGACCATTGACGCCTTATCAGGTTGAAGAACGAGTGGCAACTGAGTGGCTTAATAATATTAGGACAGTAAAGGCAGCAGCGGCAGTAGAAAGGCAACGATTAGCTCAAGAAGCAGCAGAAGCAGCAGAAGCTGTTCAGAGGTCCGCTGAAGCAGTAGCGGCGGCTCAAGAAATAGAAAGACAAAGAGAACAAGCAGCGACAGCAGCAAGACAAGCTCAAGAAGCAGCAGCGGCTCAGAGAACAGCTGAGATAGCAGCAAGACAAGTTCAAGAAGAAGCAGAAGCAAGACAAAGAGGACAAGCAGCGGCGGCTGCAGAAGTAGAAAGACTACGGGCAGCAGCGGCGGCAGAAGAAGCGGAAAGACAAGCTCAGGAAGCAGCAGCGGTAAGAGAAAGAGCAGGAAGAAGAAGAGATGGTTTTTTGCATGGGTTGATTGGTAAGCATAAACGAGCTCGTGTAATACGAGAAAGAGAAGTAGCTGAAAGATTAGCAGCTGAGGCAAGGCAGAGAGAGGAAGTATTAGCTGTTCAGAGGGCAGCTGAAGCAGCAAGACAAGTTCAAGAAAGCCAAGCTCAAGAAGCAGCGGCGGCTCAAGAAATAGAAAGGCAAAGAGAACAAGCAAGAGCGGCTGAAGAAGCAGTAGAAGCGTTGGCAAGGCAAAGAGCAGAAGAAGCAGCGAGACAAAGAGCTGAAGTAGCAGCAGCGGTAAGAGAAAGAGCAGGAAGAACGAGAGATGGTTTTTTATCTGGTTGGATTAGTAGGTATAGACGAACTGGCGCAAGAGAAGCAGCAGCAAGACAAGTTCAAGAAGAACAAGCGCAAGCAGCGGCTGCTCAAGAAACAGAAAGACAACGGTTAGCTCAAGCAGCAAGACAAGTTCAAGAAGTAGCGGTTCCAGAAGCAAGACAAAGAGTACGAGAAGAACAAGCGGAAGTAGCTCGAGTAGCAGAAAGACTACGAGCAGAAGAAGCGGTAGTAGCTCTAGAAGCAGAAAGACCTCGAGGAGAAGAAGAGGTAGTAAGGCCAAGAGAAGCAACAGAAGCAAGACTAAGAGTAACAGGAGGAGCAAGTGGTTTTGCTGGAGCTGGCGCAGGAGGTCCAGCAGTAAGAGCAGCTGGTGTGGGATCAGAGGAGTTATCAGAACCTACAGTTGAGTATGATAGGCACATGGTAATGACGGAGCACATGTCGCTTACGCCTATTAGATATGACGATGATTATCCATTTCAATTGAGTCAAAAGGATGGGCAGGGTATGTGGGCTCGTGGTTCAGAGACTTGGACTGATAATGATAGCCGCAATATTTTACATTATGCAGCGGCCGGAAAAGCTATTAATTATCAGCGGCCAGAGAGGTGGCCTCAACCTGAGTTATGGAATGAGCTGATAACTCGATTAAAGCTTAATGACCTTGATGCGCATGGCTTACATTATTTGCATTATGCTGTTTTGTTCGATAATAGAGATTTTCTGAGAAGTATACTGCCGCATGTGTTTCCCTTTGCTCAGGATCGGCAAGGCCGGACGCCATTTCATTATGCTGTTCAATTAAAAAAGTCTGATATTATTGAGATGTATATGCCGAAATATTGGGAGAAGTTATGGGAACCTGATGCGAGTGTTAAAACTGCATGTCATTATGCAATTTTAACAAATCAGACAGAGCTTGCGTGCCGACTTATTCGGTTGGTACCAACATTTGATTCAGAAGATATGCGTAAGCCTTGGGTGTTTTCATTGTGGAATTATGTATTTGCAGTCCCATCATCTCGAAATAATGATGCATTAATTAGCTTGTTAGAAGAGAAAAAATGTTCATCATCCGGGCTTGATGATCAGCACTGTACACCTTTAGAATATGCTGCTTTTTATGGCTCTGTAAGAGGAGTGGAATTATTAGCATCTCGAACGAGTCGAGCACATTGGAGTATATCTCGTAAAAATTTCCTACATTATGCAGCACTCGGAGGTAGGTTTGATTGTCGGGAATTGCCTTTCATTACTCCAGAGCTTTTATCTGCAAAAGATACCGCTCGTTTAACTCCGTTAGATTATGCACTGCAGAGTTATCTTGAAAGTCTGCAGCGTCGTCATCGCCCGGTAGATTGTCTTTCAAGTAATCAACTACTGGAATCGTATTTGTTTTTGTTCCAAAAAGATCCTTTAGCCATTTTTGGAGAAAGAGTAAATCATATTCGAGTTGCTTCGCCATCACTCCTTGAAAGGTTTAAAACTTATAAGACTGAGGATGATAAATCTTTATCGGAATTAGTTTTTGAAAAGTTTTTTACATCATCTGATGCGCCAACTTGTAAGAAGTGGCAGGACGCGTTTAATTATTTGAAACGTACTGGATTTGATCTTCGTCCTTGCTTGGTACGTATTATTAATACATATGAGAGCGTTGCCAAATCGCCTGTTGATACTGAAGCAAAAGCAAATGAGTACAAAAAATTGAGTGCCATTGCGCAAGAGTGTGTTGGTGGTTATGAATCTGAAGTTGGCAAGGGCAATAGAACTCTTCTCCATATGTTGATTTTGAAAGGTATTTGGAATCAAGAGTATAATAATTCTTTGTTTGAGCAGCTTTGCGCAAGCCCTGCTATTAATGTAAAAGATATTTATGGAAGAACCGCTTTACATTATGCATTAAGTTTAAATGACACTGCATTGGCATATCATTTATTCTCATCTTCTGCATTTGATTCAAAGGTGATTGATAATGACCATAATACGTATCTTCATTATGTGCTGCTGCATGGCAGAGATAATATTAGTTCTCTGGTTGAGGCGCTTATCACAAAAAGAGTGCCTCGGGATGCTCTAAACAAAGATCATAAAACAATATCTGACATTGTGAGCGCTGGGGTAGCAGAACGGAGAAATGATTTTGTTGAAATTCAAGAATGTTTGCGCCAACATTTCGAGCCTTTAGAGACTAATTTTAATTATATTTCTCAAGGAGAAGGACTTAAGGCATATATTGCGCGGCGAGGTGATTTAACGGTGACTGATGAGTATGGACATTCACTTCTTGAAAAGGCTGTATTTGTAAATCATGTGGACGCAGTATTGCGGCTACTTGCAGCAGGGTTTGAAATCACATCATTTGAAGGTCTTTTAGGGAGCTTACGAGCGTGTGATGCTGCTGATAAATCTGATTTGGTATTTGCGTTATTGGCTGCTATTGATTTGGGTAATTGTGCGCCAGGGGTTGACGAACTAGCTTTTAGAGAGCAGCTGAAAGATGAATTTTTATCAGGAAAAGAGAAGTCGATTATTGTAGAAGGAAATGCAAAAGCACAAAATATGATACGAAAGTTTCGTGAAGAATCAAGTGGTGGTGCATCGGCTGGTAGTGTATTTGCAGGAGCTGGTTTGGCCGCGCGTCCTGAGACTTTAGTGGGTGCAAGCACACTTGATCAGTTTATGACAAGCCAGCGAGCAATTTTGCGCGTAAATGATGCAGCGGTAAGCGAATATTTTAGGAGTGAGTCATTAGCAGTAGATCGGTTCGGTACGATTTTAAAGTATTTATTGATACAGCGGCATAGTTCTCTTTTGACGCAAACATCATCTTCTGATCAG
>JBIKTS010000019.1:0-10064 GCA_044347985.1 Candidatus Babeliales bacterium | reverse complement strand
TTATGGGACTGAGTATGTATGTGCTTGGGTGTGTTGGTTGCTATTATTCCAGTTCAATTACGCTGCTGATGATGAGTCGCTTTGTACAGGCATTTGGAGGAAGTGCCGGAAGCGTTGTGGGGCAAGCAATTTGCCGGGATGTGTTTCATGGCAAAGCGTTGAGCCGGGTGTATGCTGCTATGTCGAGCGCCTTAGGAGTTCCGCCGGCGGTGGGGCCGATTGTTGGGGGCTTTATTGCTGAGCAGTGGGGATGGGCTGCGATATTTATTTTATTGACTATGGTTGGCTCGCTCGTTGTTGGATGCACCGCTCGTCTGTTGCCAGAAACGTTGCCAGATATCGATCGGCGCTCATTTAGTTTGCTCGACATTGTATGGCGATTGCTGGCTGATAAAAAAGTTATGGCGTATGCATGGTTAATTGGTTGTGCAAATGGCGTTATGTTTAGTTATTTTTCTGAAGGCTCTTTCTATCTTATTGAGCTTCTTGGTCTTTCTCCTTCCGCATATGGATTGAGCTTTATTTTTATTGCCTGTGCTATGATTGGTGGTGGATGGCTGGCAAGCAAATTGCATCAACGGTATGAAGTGCATGATGTGATGACATGGGGCACTCTAATGATGCTTGCGTCGACCGGTATTTTTTCATTGGTGGTTATCTGTTGCCCACTGACTCCAGCGACACAATTCGTGCTGCTGTGTGTTGCACTTGGTTCTCATATGCTGTCGATGGCTGGTCGTTGTTTGGTTAATAGTAGTGCACTGTCTGTTGCATTAAATAATTATCGCTGGTGTGGTGGTACCGCATCGAGTGTATTTGGATTCATGTATTATTTGGTTGTGTCGTTGATTACTCTTGGTATTGGTATGCTTCATAATGGTACTGCATATCCAATGCCATTTTACTTTTTCTGCCTTGCGATCAGCATGGTTGCTGTTAACCGTATATGGTTGAAGGATGCGCCGGCTTCTTAGTGCGTGTTGGTGCTTAACAGTTGTGCTGCCAAATATAGTAGTTTAAATACAGGGCAAACAATATCCAGATGCAATAAGGGATGAGAAGCAGTGTTACTTGTTGTATTTTCTCGTAGCTCAGCCAAAGAATTCTACCCATTATGGCGTTCATCAGGATTAGCACAATAAGCGCGAGATTAATTGCGTGTGCGTAAAAAAATAATGGAGGCCAGCTCCAATTAAGAATAAGTTGAATGCGATACCAGTATTTAATTTTAGTGATCAGCTGTGATGAGTGATGTGACCAAATCATCCAGCCGCAAATACCAAGCATTCCGTATAACAATGTCCACACAATAGGGAATAGGTAGTTGGGTGGAGTGAGTGGCGACCGATGTAAGCTGTTATACCAAAGAATGCTTTCAGGCTGTGTAAGCATTCCAAGTAATGCTCCAATAGTGATGAGTGCAGCCATCCAAATAACTAGTGAGATATGTGGGTTATTTTTCATAATTGTATTGCCGATCTGATATGGTTTGAGATTGGACCATTCTACTATTGGCTGTACAGAAGAAAATATATAATTGTTTTTTTTGCCTGAGTTTTTATAGGCATGCTTTACACAAAAGAATCGAGTGAAAATTAATGGTGGAGAGAGAGGGATTCGAACCCCCGATGCCTTTCAACATAACGGTTTTCAAGACCGCCGCATTCAACCGCTCTGCCATCTCTCCACACAAATTTTGTCGGTATAAAATAGTATAAAAATGGTGGAGAGAGAGGGATTCGAACCCTCGATTCGGATTTCTCCAAATACACACTTAGCAGGCGTGCGCTTTCGACCACTCAGCCACCTCTCCAAGATTTTTTATACACGACGTTTATTCAAAGATGGTGCGCCCAATAGGAGTCGAACCTATAACCGCCAGATTCGTAGTCTGGTACTCTATCCAATTGAGCTATGGGCGCCAATTTTTTTTAAATGAGCGCAGAGTATAAGATATAATTTTGCTCTTGTCTCTAAGAAAAATAGGTTTTGTGAAAAAAAACAGGGCTATGCATTCTTTTCGCTCTTGATACACTACTCTTTAAAATAAGGAGTACGTATGCTTTTTTATATAATTGGAGCAGTTTTTTTTAGTATTTTTTCAGTAGCAACGTTGTTATACGTTTCGCTTGCAACTGGTATTGGTCCTTGGATTGCGCCATTATTAGTCTGTATTGTTCGCATGCTTCGTATTGAACCTGCCGCATCATTATATATAGTTATGGGTGCTTCATGTGGGGCAGCTATTGCTACCGGTATTGGGTTTTCTATTCCAACACTTTATTTTGTTGATCGAATTGCGTGGGATGCCTGGATGGTGCATCCGGTATTATTTTCATTGGGCATGATGGCAGGAATTATAGCAGCAAGCATGTGGGGTGTTGCTTTAGCGCGGCGGTATGCTGCAGAGGTGTTTGCGGATACATCGTGTACGTTTCCTACACTTATTGCTATTCAGGCAACACTTGATACTGCCTTGAGTAGAGTGCATGCACTATTTTTGGGGGGAGGTATTTTTTGCGCTACAGCGATAGGAGTTGCGCGAAATAGCCTCGCTTGGTGTGCAGGACTTCCATTATTTCCTGTGTATGCAGCGGCAGGCTTTTTGGCAGGAACATCATTAGTCATTCCGTTACTTCTTGGGGTATTGAGCCGGTGGGTTGTAGTATGGCCGCTGATGACCATTGCGCAGTGGATGCCGGAAGTTTCATGGGCGCATATGTCGATGCGTGATGTAACTTGGGCGTTATGTCTGGGATTGATGTTGAGCAGTATTTTTCGATCAGTTAGGAGGCATCGCCTTGTTTTATATAAGGGATTGAGATCTTTGATTTCTTTTGAAAGACGGCCTGAAGCTTCGAGTACTGTGCTTGAACATGCGGGAACCTTGGGTAGTTTAGGGCTGTGTATAGCTGCGGGCTTACCGCCGTTTGCGTTTGTTTTTATATTGTTTTGTATGAGGCCATTATTGCGACACTTATTGTTTTTCTTTGCATCAACAGGGCTTGCGCCGTATGGTCGGTATATGACGTTGATGATGATTCCACTTTTATGTATTCCAGGAATATCCTCTATACCTGTGATTCTGGTATGCGGCGTAATTGGGGTTACAGGTAGTATTATGATTGAAACAGTGAGTGCGATGCGGCTCTGCGCTCAGTATTCTCTAGATAGTCGTCGTATGTCATGGGCTCTTGCGCTTGGTATTAGTGTTTCGGCCTGTGTGTGTGGAGGCCTATTGTGGGCATTATGCACGGTGTATGGACTTGGTATTCCGCCATTGCTTGCACATCGAGGGCTCTCAAGAGCTCTTGTTATGAATGCGTTCGCATGGAATGGAACGCTGGTTGCTCTGGGGTGTGTATGGGGAATGATTCTTGATTGGCGTGGTATTAATGCAGCGCTTATGTTTGGTGGTTTGATTATGCCCACAGAGCTCGTATTCTGTTTTGTAGGAGGAGGCATTGTGCGGCATGTATTACAAGATGACTCGCGCGGGATACTTTTTTGGTCTGGGGTTCTTGTCGGTGATGTTATGTTGTTGATTGCAACAGCAGTTTTTTCAGGTATTTAGTGAAAGCATCGTACTGGAGTGGCCAGGTATGATATATTTTATTTCCCTCAATCTTACGTTTATAGCAACCACACACAGATAAAAATACAGTACTATTATACGTATTTTTGCGTTTATAATTGCGTGATATACAGCCATACAATTCTTTAATGGTAAGAAGAGAGGTTGTTATGATTCTTAAAAAAATAATACTTGGGCTTGCTTGTTTTGTGGCTGTGGGCAACGCGACTTTTTGTGCTGATGCACCGCCACGCACGCCAGATCGGCCAATCCAGCGGCTTGCAAAAGCGCCTAATATTAAAGAATATAGAGATTTGTGTAGTTTATATGGGTGTGTTTTGTTTGCTCAAAGCAAAGGGCAACACGTGGAAGCGGATGCGTTAAGACAGAATTTAGTGTTGCGATTAGATGAGTATAATGGCCAGTATCACCAACAGGTTACTGAAGATGTGTTAGCAGAATGTGTAAGGTTCAATAACAATCTTGGGGCACCTTATCCTGCAGCACCTGTGGGGGTACTCGAGAGTGACAGTATGGATACTGACTCTGGGAGTGAGGGTGATGAGGGCAGCGTTGTGAGTCCATTTGATTTGTTCTAAAGAGAACATGCTTTTTGAGGTGTGTTGGGGCTTGTGCCCAGATATGCAGATGCAGCAGAAGGATATTTCTTCTGCTGCTTTTTTTTAATAGTTTTAGAGTGGCTGCGTATATCCACATTCCTTGCTTGGGCATGGAGATGATACTGACACCGATGTGGAGAGCATAGGCGGAGATGATAACTTTGGAGGTATTTGTATATTTGAGTAGCGCCCTGGTTTTTTCTAAATGAGTGTGCTAGTGTTCGCGTCCCTTACATAAGTAACCTGCAGCCGTATAATTGTCTTTATAGTGGGGATTATATGGTTTTTAAAAAAATAGTAAGCGTGATGTGTCTGGCAATGTGTGGGGGTGTTCTTTGTGCAGGGGAAGTTACACCGCCGTCAACGCCAAGGTCGTGCGTTCCACCAATCATCGTGCCAATAGAATATAGAGTACAACTTCAAAAGAGACTTGCTTGTTCTGATGAACTGGCGCAGAGGCTTATTGATCTCTATGCTCAGGCACATTTATACTTTTGCGCGCAGCAAGAATATATAAGGAGTCTTGAATTGGGAGATTCTGTGGGGGCGGGGCTTGCAGACAGGGGGTGTGGGAAGTTTCCTAAGCAACTTCAAGCGGCTTTTGAATGCGTTGCAGCAGAGGCAACAGAAGGTACTGCTGCTTTCAATTTGATAAGTGCTGTGCGTCGGTTATTGATGCCGGGGCGTGTGCTGGCAGATAGTGATCAAATTGATCCTGTGGGGAAATTACATGAACTATATGCAGCATAATTCTGATGGGCCTCTTGAATCAGTGGTACATAATCTTACTAACTCTGCTCAGAAGAGACGGGTCGCTGGCGCAGGGGCTGAAGCAGGCGAGTAGTTGTTTAAGCGCCGTATGACGTATCTACAATACAAAAAGCCGCATATTTTACTTATGCGGCTTTTTGTATTGTAGCTTGTGTTTCAGAATGTTTGCGCGAGAGTGAGTACGGCATGTACCACGTATGTTAGAGAGGCTGTGTATAGCCACATTCTTTACTTGGACACGCAAGTGATACTTTGTCACCATTTTTTGCTTTATTAATAATGAGATATGATTGCTTATTACACTGTGGGCACGGTGTTTCTTCAACATCGTTAAACACTGCAAATTTGCAGGTCGGGTAGCCAGTGCAGCCCCAGAATGTGCCGCCACGCCATGCGCGTTTGCCAATAGCTTTACCGCAGTTAGGGCAGGGCATCTTGAGTGTTTCTTGATGAATGTGCTTGCATGCAGGGTATCCTGAGCATGAAATAAACGGACCAAATTTGCCCACACGTTTCACCATATCTTTTTTGCATTTTGGGCACGTAAGTCCCGTTGATTCAAGTTGTACGGGTTCATTTGCGGTAAGCACAATATCTCCTTTTTCGTCGCGTATATAATTGCTGGTAAATGTACATTCTGGAAAACCTTCACAGCCAATAAATTCTCCACCACGACCAAAACGAATATACAACGGTTTCCCACAACCTTCTTCAGGGCAAACCAGATCGGTTTTTTGTGCCTCTTTCTTGCCAGGAGCACCCCCAAACTTTTCTAAATCTTTGCTAAATTTTTCGTAAAATTTCAACAGAACCGTATCCCGCTCAATAGAACCTTCTGCAATTTTATCCAAGGATTGCTCCATAGTTGCGGTAAAATCAACATTGATAATATCAGGCAGATGCTCGGTGAGTAATTTGTTTACCGAGCGCCCGAGTTCTGAGGGTGAAAATCGTTTGTTGTCAACAATAACATAGCTGCGTTTGATGAGCGTAGAAAGAATTGCCGCATATGTACTTGGACGTCCAATATCTTTTTTCTCAAGTTCTTTAACCAGTGTCGCTTGGGTGTAGCGTGCGGGTGGTTTGGTAAAATGTTGTTTACCCTCAGCTTTGAGAAGGTCAACCGGTTTGCCATCGCCAACTGACTTTGGAATAGCAACTGTTTTTTCTTCTTCATCTTCTTCCACAAGATAGACGCTTAAGAAGCCGTCAAACATAAGTGTTGAGCCAGTTGCTTTAAATTCAAAATCGCCCCCATCAATTTGTACGCTGCGCTGAAAATACTCCGCCGCTTCCATTTGGCTTGCAACAAATCGTTTCCAAATAATTTCGTACAGTTTTGCTTGTTCTGTGGTGAGGTAGCGACCGATTTTTTCCGGTGTTTTATCTACAGAAATCGGCCTAATTGCTTCGTGGGCATCTTGTGATGCACCTTTAGCTCCATGGAGCTTTTCTTTTGAGGGAAGATATTTGCTTCCAAATGTTTCTTTAATGTAGCCACGCACTTCAGTCATTGCCGTATCTGAAATACGCAGAGAGTCGGTACGCATATAGGTAATGAGTGCTTCTGGATTATCTTTGTCTCCCAGTGGAACACCCTCATACAGCTTTTGCGCAATTTGCATGGTTCGATCAACAGAAAATCCGAGTTTATTATATGCATCTTGCTGGAGAGTGCTGGTCATAAATGGAGGGGCTGGTTGCTTGAGTCGTTTTTTGTCGGTCACTTTGGTGATGACAAAAGAGCCTTGCTGCGCAATAGTTGCGATGAGTGAATCGGCAGTATCTTTGGTCAGAATTGCTGGCTTCTTCCCTTTTACTTTTGAGAGCTCTGCTTCAAAGCTATCGCCGCCAATCCCAAAATTTCCATGAATCGACCAATATTCTTCTATTTTAAATGCGGTAATTTCAGAGTCTCGAATGCAAATGAGCATGAGCGCAACCGATTGTACGCGTCCTGCTGAGAGCCCTTTAGTTATTTTTTTCCATAAAATGGGAGAGACTTCGTAGCCTACCCAACGGTCAAGAATACGCCGTGCCTGTTGAGCATGTACTTTATGTTCATCAACATTACGTTTATCCGCAATCGCTTTTTCAACAGCTGGTTTGGTAATTTCGTTAAACGTAATCCGGTGCATTGTTCCTTTTTTTAGAACTTTGGCAATTTCTTGTCCGATATGCCAGGAGATAATTTCTCCTTCACGGTCAGGGTCAGAAGCAAGGAAGACTTCGTCACATTGAGCCGCTTGTTTGCAGATTTGTGCAATTACATCGCCTTTGTCTGCAAGTGGGACATACTCAAGTTCAATATGATTTTCTTTAGTGATAGTAACGCCGAGTTTATGGGCAGGAAGGTCTTTGACATGGCCAAATGTCGACATAATTTTGAATTCCTTACCAAGGAATTTACCGATGGTTTTTATCTTGGCAGGTGATTCAACAATTAAAAGTTTTGGCATGATTTTTACCGATCTAAAGAAAAAATAGCGTGCTGCTGACACAATGAGCACAATAATAATAGTAGTTTTTTACCATCTACTAGATTTTTGTCAACCTTCTGTCGCGAGTGTGCCAATAAAACGATGAGTTATTAGTGTGTGTTAGTGGTTTTGAATATGACTATTGTTGTAACAATTTTCTTTCATATCTATCGTATATTGATTTTCTTGCTTGCGAATTTATAGTTTTGGACATCGTCTTGAAGGGTACATTATTTGTTGATTTTCTAAGTTTTTCTATAAACGTGAATGGTGTGTTATGAATAAGATTCTGCAATTATTTGGGTGGTTGATTGTTTTTTTTCTAGTGCAAGAAGGAGCGCAAGCGGTAACAGTTTCTATTTTTGTTCCTGCAACTTTTCAGCCTACTGACGACCCTTCAACATTAGTTGGTTCTTCGGTAAAGGTCGATAGCTCTCAAATATTTACGTTTTCGCGTATGTATATGCAGCCAGATCAGGGAGAGAGTGTTGGACTTTTGCCGTATTATTATCGCGTGAAAGCGGTATGGCAAAATTCTGATGGAACACCAGTTCTTGAGAATGGTAAACCGATTGTTTCTGATGTGTATGCAGCAGTGCTATTTGATAATAACTTAAATACATGGCGTGATGTGAGCGGAATATCTAGTTCCATAGATGGCAAGACCCGTGTCTGGACTGCTCAATCAGCATATTTTGTATGTACTCAGCCAATTGGCGGGGTGCGATTTTTGCAAGCATTTAGGTCGGGAAGTGTGGCGACCTCTGTGTTGTATGATCAAATTGCTATTGGCGCTGGAGTACTTCCTTCTTTGCAGCCTGCTTCTTTGCTGGATGGGGAGCTTTTGAGCAATCCGATCTATGGAGCTTGGTGGTCGATCTTGGTCGATCGAGCACAGCTCGGGGTTGTAGTTGTCAAAGATGCTTTGAAAAGCACAGCTTCAGTGCCGTCTTCAGCCGCTTTTCCCAATTCATTAAATCCAGTGAGGAGTTCTGACCTGCAAGGAGTTGAGATTACTTTTGAGAATGGGCGTTCGCTCGTGAGCTACTATGTTTCTCTTGATGATGTGTATCAAGTGGTCAATCAATTGCCGTCAGTACGCTCAACAGTGACGCAGTCGTTTTTAGTAGTACCCACTCAACCATTGTATGGCGTAAATCAGACTGCTTCATCTCCGGTAATTCCTCCTCAGCTGCCTTTTTCATTTAATCAAAATCAACAATTTGTTACAGCACAAGTGGGCTTAGGGCTGGCAAGCTATTATGTAAAAGTAGGTAAAATGTTTATTGCACTCGAGCAGGCGCGTGATGTGAGTGGTGCGGTGATTCCATATAAGTTTTGCGCGTGGAAAGCGACTGGTGGAAGTCTGCGAACTAACTCGGCGGTGCTGATTCCTTCAATTACGGTCAGTAGCGATCGCAGTCAATTTATTATTACTGGGTATCCATATTTTTCAGATGCTGCTCAAAGTGAGGCAAATTGTTATTTTGCTGAGGCGCCGCAAGTATCTGATGGAATAACGAGAGGGTTTGTTGTGGCCGCGCATGAAAAGTTTTTTCAAGGAAGAGAGCCAGTTTTTCAGGGATATTTTCAAGGCCAAGTATCTTTTTATTTGAGTTCTTTGCGTAGATTGCGTTCCATCTCAAAAGAAGAGATTCTTGGGTCGCCATACTATATATATCCACTTGCATTATACTTTGCTACGCAGCGTCAAATAGCACAATTGCCACCAGATGATAACTTTATTCCTGTTTCATTTAAAACGTCGGAGAATCAGTCCTGGCATGGCATGATTGTTTTAAAAACAGGTTTTTTTGCAAAAGGGCAAGATGCGAGTACGTATAAAGATCCACAGCAATATTATAAGGTTGTACCCAGCGAGCAAAAATTTCAGTTGTGGTATACCCCTAATAATACAATTCCAATGCAAGTGAATAACGATTTCTTAGGCACTACAATTGTGGCAATGAATATGATTTCACTCGATGAATATAATGTATGGCCAGCTGGGCTTGTTGATATTTTTAAATCCGCAGCAATAAAGTTTGTGGGACAGAAGATGAGAGAAAAAACTCCGGGCTTTTGGGATAGAATTGCTGCAGTATTTAAGCCGAGTGCTGTTGAGTATGAAAAGGCTCCTGCATAACTCGTATTACCCACGTGAGAGTAAGTACATTGAAATAAGCCCGATACTAAATCCAGGAACAAGTGGAGCGCTGGTAAGAAATGGGCCATAGTATGGCCAGAGTGCTGCGCTGCCTCCGCCCAGCAGTATGCCGGCAAGTGCTCCCGTTGTCGTGAGGCGTTGTGGAGCGTACAGACTCATGAGTACTAAAGGGCCAAACGTACAGCCAAGGCCTGACCAGGCGTAGCGCACAATTTCGTGGAGCGTGCTGGTGCTTGAGAGTGCAATGCATGCTGCAAGTCCGGTGATTGCAGTAATTCCCAGCCGTGTTATGAGTTTTTCATGACGAGAGCCTGATGATTTAAAAATATCATGTGAGAGTACCGAGGCGCAGACAATAAGTTGTGAATCAAGAGTTGAGATAGTTGCTGCCAGAAGCGCACAGAGGACAAAACCTGCAACAAGTGGCATACATTGTTCTACCACAAGGCGTA
>JBIKTS010000116.1:0-2858 GCA_044347985.1 Candidatus Babeliales bacterium | reverse complement strand
GATCTGCTGCTCGGTGGGTGTCGGGCTGTCGACCACGCGACGTTCGTTTGGGCTGAGGTGGTCCCAAGCCTGGAGGCGGTCGAGGCGTTCGCGGAACTCGGCGAACGGCACGTCGTGCATTGCGAAGTTGCCGCGCATGAAGTAGAGGAAGTTGCCGCGCATCCGGTGGAAGACGTCGAGGACCGGGCGTGTGCTCAGGTCCTCATCGGGATCGAGCGGCGGCAGGTGGTCGATGGTCGGAATGTTCCGAGCCTGAAGCAACCGGATACTGGCGGCCTTGCGGCGAAGGTTGGCGGGTTCCATGCGGGGGCAGGATACGGGATGGCACGAGATCGGTACTACCCAGCCACAGGCTTGTGCCGCCCCGCCCGCCGCGATCGAGCCACCTGTCGCCATGGTTCGGTACACTCGGTTCGAGTCAGCGGGAGGATCGCGGATGGACGCTCAACTGAATCGCACGAGCCTCAAGTGGGGCGTGACTGGCTTGACCATCCAGACCGCGGCGATGTTCATTCCCGCGCTCTTCGGAGAGAGCATGGATGCGGTGACGCCGTTGACCGCTCTGTTGTTCTACGGGGTGGCGTTCTTTGGTGCGGTGCTGTTCATGATCGGCCTGGGGTATTACGCCGCGGCGAAGGGGCACAGCCGATGGGCGGGCCTGCTCGGGGTGTGCTCCATTGTCGGGTACATCATGCTCGCGATGCTGCCGGATCGGAAGAAGAACGGGGCGGGTTGAGCGGCCGGGTGCCACGATCACGACCTGCTCGGAGGGCGTGATCGTGCGTGCGGGTGGATGCGGAACTCGCGTGAGACGGGAGCGGATACACGCCCGGGCACGATCATCCGCTCAGAGCAGCGGATGATCGTGGCACACCGCCGCGTGATCGGGCCACCTGCCCAGTGATTCCGTGGGGCGCGGGGTGATGGTGAGCGGAGTGAACGGGAGGGCCGACATGGTGGGGAGTTTCCCACGGATCGGCTGGATGATTCAAGGGGGGAATGGGGGAAGAGACGGAGAGACGAAGAGACGGAGTGGAAGGGGTTGTGCGGCCTGGGGTTGGGGAGAGGAGAGTTCGGTCGGGGTGTGGGCGCAACGACGGGGTTGTGCGCACGAAGTCGGTTTTACGATGAGCGTCGCAGACACACTGACCTTGCAGAGCCAAGGTCAGTGGCACGAGGTTGGTGCCACCCCGCCACGAGGTCAGTGCCACCCCGCCGGCACGGGGTTGGGGCTACGCCGCCTTGACAGGTGCTCTCGCTTTCGGTAGCCTAACACTGGGGTAGCGGAGCGAATGAGAACTGAGCGCCATCGGCGCATGTGCGGGAGCAGTCGATTCGGGCGTGAAACGCGGAGGTGCGGATTGAATTGGATTGTTATGTCAGTAGCGATCGCCGGGGCATTGGGCAGTGTCGAGAACACGTTCGCACAGTCTTGCTTCGGCGGTGGTACTCTGTGGCTGAAGGGGCCCGTTCCTTATCCATCCAGTTCGACTCTTTGTCCTTCGAGATACGGCGTCGGCGGAGCTCACCAGGGCATTACCGTTTCGGCATCCGCGATGGCCACGCGAGGCCGCGCAAGTGTGAGTTGTAACGGCAGAAATGGTGGAGTTTCGGGCGATCCGGGGACATGCACTGCTGCAGCAAGCGCCACGTTTACCGAAGATTGTACAGTCGTTCGCCTCGACGGCAAAACAGGGCCAATCTGGGTGAGGCCGCGCCGGCCCGTGTTCTCGGGTAACACGTTCCTAGGCACTGTACCGGGCCAGCCGCTCGGGGTCAGCAACGTCACGGGGGGCCTTCAGGTTCGCGCCGGGGTTATTATATGGGCCGGCGGATTCGCATCTTCGATCGGTGGCTACTTCGATCATCGATATCAGCCGCCAAACATTACCCGTTCGTATACTGAGGACGATTCTCAGTTCATTCCCCAAATGGAAGCCGTGAATAATTGGCTCCGAATTCAATTTCGCGCGAACGTTGGCAGTTGTGCTGTCGGTACAGGCGCATTCGGCGATCAGCTTACGATGTTCGGCCAGATCTCGGTAAGCTGGGCGGGTCTGGACTTTGTGTCCGACAGATGGGCGCCACAGGGTGAAGCCGAAGTGCCTTGTGCCGTGATCGGAACTCAAACCGGCTTCGATTACGCGAAGGCAGTCAAGCTCTGCCCTGCGGATCTCACCGTCGATGATTTGGTAGACGATGCCGATTTCGTTCACTTCGTCGCCGCCTACGATTCGTTGGGATGCTTGGAACCGGCGATGAGTGCCGGGTGTCCGGCCGACTTCAACCTCGACGGCTATGTGGACGACGACGATTTCGTCGTGTTCGCAAGCGCGTACAACGAACTACTCTGCCCGTAATACCGAATCCAGAGTATCGGGGGGAGGTTCTGATTCCGTGCCGCCGGGTGTCACGATCACGACCTGCTCGGAGGGTGTGATCGTGCGTGCGGGAGGATGCGGAACTCGCGTGAGACGGGAGCGGATACACGTCTGGGCACGATCATCCGCTCAGAGCAGCGGGTGATCGTGGCACGGCGCCGCGTGATCGGGCCACCTGCCTAATACCGACCGCTTACGAAATTGTCGTAATCGCGTCCAAAGTTATCATCCGTCAGTCCAATCAACGAGAACCGCTCCAAGAAGCGATTGAATGCCCGCAATGCATAGAGGCGTTGGTTGGCGATGAGATCGACCAGAGTCGAGCTAGTATCTATTGATATATCAGTCGCACTGCATACATATGTTGGCGGAAGCACGCGTGTCATTGGTGCGGTGAGCTCAAATCCGGAGATGGCGTGCATTTGAATCGTGATGTCGACTGGCGATTGGTACTGTGTCGACTGAGCGAGGCGCTTG
>JBIKTS010000024.1:0-9682 GCA_044347985.1 Candidatus Babeliales bacterium | reverse complement strand
CTATGAGTTTCTTCCTCGTAGTATCATAGCATATACTTCGCTTTATTCTTTTCTCTTAACAAAACCAGAGTTAGTTGAGCGTATACAGATTTTGCGAAGTTTTGTTTTGAAAGGTCAATTCTATGTGTTTGTAATTTTGGATGACGCTTCATCTCCAATACAAGTATATAAACAGGATGGCAGCGAGTCTCGCTTGCACGATTTTAAACAACTGTTGATACAAGAAGGTGTAGCGCACCAATTGCATGTAGTACTTGGTAACGATAAAATAAGAAGTCTTTTTGAAGATGCACAGGCTTATGTTGCGTCAGCTGACAATACCACAGTTCCTGCTGTCGCGGGTGCTGGCGGTGCAAGTGCGGTGGCCGTTTCTGGTGGTGTTTCTGGCTCAGCGTGCCCATCTGTCTTTTTTAGATATCTTAACAATACTGTGGAGCTTTCCCCAAGTACTTTTGCTCAAGGAACAGCTCTCGGTGTGCCTGAGCTTGTAGCTTCTCATACACAATATCAGCGAGTCATAGAGTTTTTACAATCAAATAAAGGTTTGCACAACTCACTTGAGGGTGTTGCTGTTGTGGTACGTGACGGAACCCCAAAGGTACTGTATTCTAATGGCATCCAGTGGTTTATTGATGCAGCTGAGCATCAGCTGCATACAGCGACTGATACGCTTCAGGTAGTTTGTGGTTTATTTGGAAAAGATGCGGTTCAGAAATTTATTATAGAACACGTGAATGTTGTTGTCTAACCCTCAGTAACCCCACTGCGTGACATGTAAAAATTCCTATGCTAGGATCCACAACCTTATACGGTACATAAATAGTTTAAGGATTCATGCATATGAAAAATAACGCTTTAATACTCGCGTCGCTATGTGGTGTGGTTTTGTTGACCGGCTGTAATCAGTTGTGGAAAAAAAATGATACAAAGCAAAGTTCTTCGGCCGCCACTGTTGATGATGCAAGTAATCCAGTGCTTTTAACAATTGACGGTACTCCTGCACTTCGTAAGGCTGAGTTCTTAGAATTTTGTGA
Organism: Candidatus Babeliales bacterium; assembly: GCA_044347985.1. GTDB lineage: Bacteria > Babelota > Babeliae > Babelales > JAUPTZ01 > JAUPTZ01. Next base: position 8,648 of record JBIKTS010000024.1, on the reverse strand, counting down.
GCAGGCAATGAAAGCAAATCCGTATTTGGCCTCATTTGGTATTGTCTCGTATGAAACAGCTCCAGAACAAATTAAAAAGCAGTTATTTGATGCAGTTGTTGGCCAAAAATTAATTGCATGCTGGGGCACTGAGCATAAAATTGAAAAGAGTGCTGAATATCAAGAAATGTATGCAAAAATGGCAGAGCAGCTTCGTCAGGCATTAATCTCACAATCGTTTGAAAAAGAGATTTTTGAAGCGATCACCGTTTCAGATGAAGAAGTGCGTGAAGCATTTAATGAATCTCGTGATCAAATGATTAAAGATCCGGGCAGTGTAAAAGTTGTTGGTGTTTCATTTACTGATGAAGAAAAAGCAAAAGTATTTTTTGATTTAGTTGCGCGCAAAGAAGAAGCAACGCTGGCGCGTCTTGCAAAAGAATCAGATGCTGATGTTGTTGAGTTTGGCACGATCTCCCTTGATATGCGTACTCCTGCAGCTGCGCCTGTTACTGCAAGTATTAAGCGTGCGTTGTCTGCGCTGAAAGATACTGAATATTATGCGCAAGCACGAGAAGGTGATGTGCATTGGGTACTTCAGGTAATTGATCGTGTGAAACCAACGTATTTCTCATTTGAAGAAGTTCAAGAACAATTGGCAAATCAAGTGCGCCATGAAAAATTTAAAGTAGTTCGTGAAGCGCGCGTGAATGAGTTGCATAATTCACACAAAGTAGAAATTGATGATTCATCACTTGCAGGCGGTCAAGATCCGTTTGCGTTATTGCAGCAAATGCTTGCAGGTCAGGGCGGCATGACACCTGAAATGCTTGCAGAGCTTGAGGCGGCTGCGCAAGCGGAACAAGCAGATAGCCAAGAAGATGATCGTTCTGTGACAGTATCAGCATAAATAAGTACAGTAGGAGAGGTGCAAAGCATGGATTGCTTTGCACCGTATCTGTTTTGAGGCGAAAGGTCTGGTATGACTAAGCGAGTAATGCAGTCGTTGATTATGATTTCAGTAATGGGGTGTCCGCAGTTATATCCGGTGCGCATTCTGGTTGATAAGATAGTAGGGCGCGTGAATGGCATTACTATCACGCAATCGCAGCTTGATACGCCTCAAATTGCGAATAATACAAAACCATTTACGTTTGATCAGTATGCGGCAAATGTTTTATGGTATGAGCGCGCAAAAGATCGTCAAATGCTTCCTTCTGAAGATGATATTACTCGAAGTGTTAATCAATTTAAAAAAGATAACGATTTAGTAGATTTACCTGATGATCAAGTTGATTCTTTGATGCGTGGTAAAATTGGTATTGATGTGGCCACGTATCGCGCGCAGCTTGAGCAGTATTTTGCAATTGATTCGCTTAAAAGTTATGAATTTAGAAATCGCTGCTCAGTGAGTGAGTCAGAAATTCGTGCTGCATATGAAGCGCATCCTATTGTAGATGTTGCGCGGTATACGCTTGAAGTTGCTTCATTGAGTGCAGCTGAAGTGGTGAGCTGGAATTCTAATGAGCTTGCTGCAGCTGACTTCACATTTGAAAAATGTGATCCGATCGCAGAAACTGATTTGGCTCCTCATTTTAAACCGATTCTCAAACGTGCAGTAGGCGATGTTGTATTGATTACTGATCCACAAGGAGAGGCGATGCTTATACGCCTAGTTGCAAAGCAAGAAGCACATGTTCAGACACTTACAGAACGCTATCATGCAATTGAGTTGACGCTTCAGCGTAAAAAAATTGAGCAATATGCGCGGGAGTCTGAACAAGAGTTATATCGCAATGCGGTGATTTGCCAGCTATAATTGAGTAGTTGCTTGTAATTCTTCTGCGCTTACAAACCTCTTATCGTTTCTGCGAGGCATGCAGTAATTATTGTCATTGCGAGGCGCGCAGTGCCGAAGCAATCCAGAACTACTAGTTAAGATTGGATCGCGTCGCAAGCTCGCGAAGACGGAGTGCTTCTTGAGGCGATAGTACATAAAAGACGTTTTCAAATGCGCTACGCAGGCAGCCGAAATTGCTGGGCAAACAACCGAATCTCTTCTTGTAGCGCTGGCGTTACTTCCTGGCGCAATACGGTATCAATATACTCTGCCAGTCGCGGCATATCATGTGGTGTCATGCCACGGGTGACCATGGCCGCAAGACCAATTCTAATGCCGCTGGTGGTAAGTGGCGGACGGGTATCGCCTGGTATCGCATTGCGGTTGAGCACGATCCCTGCATATTCAAGACGCTGTTCTGCTTGTTTGCCACTGAGCTCGGCAAGGCCAGAGCTTTTGGCAAGATTAATAAGAAATAAATGATTATCGGTTCCGCCGCTGACAATATGATAGCCCCGTACGGCCATTTCTGCTGCCAATGCCCGCGCAGTAGCGCATATTGTGCGTGCGTAGTCACTAAAACCTGGTTCTTGTGCGCGCAGAAAACCGACTGCTCGGGCGGCGATTGCATGCATAAAGGGACCGCCTTGCGTGCCGGGCATAATGCTGGTATCAATTTTTTGTGCAAGTTCTGTGCGGCAGAGAATAAAGGCACCGCGGGGGCCACGTAATGTTTTATGAGTTGTGCTGGTAATAATGTCTGCGTGGCCAACAGGAGAGGGATGTGCTCCACCAGCAATTAACCCTGCAATGTGGGCGATGTCGGCAAGAAGATACGCATTGACGCTGCGCGCTATTGTGGCAAATCGGGCAAAGTCTATGGTTCGTGAATAGGCCGTTGCGCCGGCAATAATAATTCGTGGGCGGTAGCGTGTTGCTAGTTCTTGGATGGTGTCGTAGCACAGGAGGCCGGTTTCAATATCAACTCCATAGGAAATGATAGTATATGTTTTACCTGAAAGATTGATTGCATGCCCATGGGTCAAGTGTCCACCGTGCGCCAGAGAGAGGCTGAGAATAGTATCGCCTGGTTGTAGCAGTGCATTATATACTGCAATATTGGCCGATGACCCAGCGTGTGGTTGTACATTTGCGTGGTAGCTCTGCTGCATATCACGTGGGACAAAAAGATCGAGCAGTGCATGCTGCGCAGCGCGTTCAATTTCATCTACTACTGCGCATCCTGCGTAATACCGTTTGCCGGGATATCCTTCTGCATATTTAGTTCCTGCAATGCTTGCCAGTGGCGCCCGGGTTGCTGCATCGGCATAGTTTTCTGAGGCAATGAGGTTTATTGTGTTCTGGTGCCGGGTAGTTTCTGCATCAAGTAATTGTGTGATAAGAGGGACAGATATATGCGGACGATTCATAGCGATCTCATCTTTCGGAATATAAAAAACTGTGCTACCATACTTTACTGAGTTTGCATTATTACAATGCACTGTATCTCACTTCTTTATGATATGAAAGAGTTTGACATGATAGCAACTTCCGATTTTCGTCGCGGATCAACAAAAATATTGTGGAATGAGGAGCCTTGGCTCGTAGTTGAATTTCAACATGTTAAGCCCGGTAAAGGCGGCGCATTTGTTCGCACAAAAATGAAAAATCTTATTACGCAGCGGTTGCAAGAAGAGACGTTTCGCTCAGGTGAAAAGTTTCCGCATCCAGAACTTGAGATGATGCAAGTGCAGTATTTGTATGCCGATGATGCGTACAATTTCCTTGATCAAAATTCGTATGAGCAAGTGGCGTTCACGGCAGAGCAGATTTCTTCTGTTGTTGATTATTTAAAAACTGACGCGTTGTATACATTGCTCAAATTTCGCGGTGAGCCGATTTCGATTGAAGCACCTAATTTTATGAATCTTATTGTTAAATCTACGGTTCCTGGTGTGAAGGGAAATACTGCGCAAGGTGGCAGTAAGCCTGCAACACTTGAAACTGGGGTGGTAATTAACGTTCCTTTGTTTGTCAATGAAGGTGACATTATTAAAGTTGATACGCGCGATAATACGTACGTTGAACGTATTTAGTAGATACCAGGGGACACAGTATGATGGCGTATGATGACGACGTTAAAAATGATAAAAAAACTGTTTTTTGTCGTTGCAATGGGGGGATTGCAGACGCTGGATGTGATGATTTGATTGCGGTTACGCCGGTGACTCGTCGTCAAATGCGCGCACTTGCGTTTCATTATATTTATGCGCTTGATAGATCTGATTATCAAGACTCTGTTGAAGAAGTCGCGCAGCGGTTTTTGGAACATTTTAGTTTACAGCCAAAAGATCAAACGTTTGCATTAGTGCTTGCGCAGGGAGTAGCTGATAATCATGATCGCTACGCACGTGAATTGCAGCCGATGCTTGAGCATTGGCGTGTTGATCGGTTGGGATGTTGTACACGGCTTGTGCTGTATATGGCGATGTGGGAGCTTGAACAGCCGCAGGCGATTGCCTCAATTATTATTAATGAGGCAGTAGAGCTGTCAAAAACATTTTCTGAGCGTGATGCGTATCGTTTTGTGAATGGGACGCTTGATCAAATGAAGCATGCGTATCCTCATTCGATTAAAAATGATGAGGCGCAAAAAGAAGCTCAAAAAAGTTCCCAATCGGGATCATCTTCATCAATGGGTTCGTCTTCTGCTGATGAGGGAGGAGATGCATTGGTTTCTTTGGATACTGATGCGACCAGTTCTGAGTAAGTTGCAAATTTGATTTCAGGTTCTTTATCTGCAAAAAATGTTATAAAGCCGCTCTTGAGTTGATGAGGAGCGGCTTTATCATTTGTGTCGGCAAGAAGTTCTGGAAGTTGTAAAATCCATTTTCCAATTGTGACGTGATGAATTTTTTTGTGGCAAGGATTTATCGTTTCTGGATTGAGTGAAATATCGTGAATGCGTGCTTGTACATTTGCGCGTCGTTCATGTTCTGGGATGAGTTGACTGCCAACAAGTGATTGCACAAAATCGGCTGTTGAGTAGATATTAATAACTTGTTTCACTACACGCATGTCAATATCAAATATATGGGTATTGATTGGTGTGCCCATGCAGCAGATGAGCGCTATAGGATAGTTGTTTGGTGCGCGATGAGGACGCATGCTGGTTGCAAGAAGAGAACGCAGTCGACTGATTGTGCTTTTGAGTATGCGTTCAGTATTAGGATGCATTTCCATATGCTGGGTTAGATTTTTTGTTACCGTTGGGTGCAGAAACGGGAGCTTTAAAAATGGGGGAAGTTCTTCTTCATTATTTTCGTGTATGATTGATTCTTCTGATATGCCATGTGGGGGTGTTTCATTGAAAGATGCTACCGGTTGTTGTTTTACATATAAACTGGCAAGCATCATGGTGGCATATGCGCATACATTTCCCCCATTGCTATGTACGATAAATGAGAGTGGCGTGCTTGCGGGCAGCTGAAGGATGTATTCGACTAAAGCGCCGGCAGCCTCAATTATATTTTCTTCACTGACTCCACCTGACCATATCCATGGGACTACCGCTTCGCTTCGGTGCATTGCTTGTTTTTTTATTGTTTCATAAAACATGCCACCAGGCCGAAACCATGAACTCTCACTGCCAAATGAACCATGTGAGATACAAATTAATGGATACGCTGATCGAGCAAGCATGCAGCACAACAGGCCAATAAAAAGTTGATATAGTTTTTTCATAGAATATTCCAAACGTAAGTAAAAATGGTGTGCAGTACTATCACGTTTTGGTATTCATTTGTGCAACAGTTTATTCCAGAGGAATGAGTTCTAGCTGTAAGTACGCAGCAACTTTATCTGCGGTTGTTGGATGGAGAATGGTAACGTTGCGGGCAAACGTGAGTAATGATTCTAAATCTTGTGCAGCCTGTGGATGGCTTGCAAGTTCATAGGTATTAATTCCGCATTCAAAGGGAACTACTACTGAGCTTGGCATAGTTCCGGTCACAGTATATTTGAGGAGTGCATTGACGGTTTCTTGAATCAGAGCTGATATGCTTGGAGTAAAACCAAATACCGCTCCATGAGCGAGTGCATGAGCATGTGCTGCATATAACAGTATATGTTGTTCTTTGCATACGAGTGCAAGGCGTTGCAGATACTCTTCTGGCGCGCGCCTGCTGAGTAATAGTATGAGGTTGTAAGCTGCATAGTCTATAACATCATGGCGCGTAATAGTTGCTTTGCGTATGGCCAGATGCACTTTGTAATTGCGTGCAACAAGCAATGTGTAAAAATCAGGTGCAAGGAGAGAGAAAAGAGGGTCATGCTCATCATAGAGTATCATGATGGTATTCACCGACGGGAGGTGGGTGATTAAGTGACACATCTCTCCGATAAAGTGTGGTATCGAAGTTGAAATAGTCATACATTTTGGAGGCAGTGGGTGCGGTATTGATGCAGGGATAGCCGCATCACAAAAAATGAGTGGGGCGCTGCTATGTAGTTTGGCGCGTGCAACAAGAATCGCCGGGGCAAAAGTGTTGTCGATGCACAGTATTGCAGTTAATGGTTGGTGCTCAAGAATTGATACAATATGCTCTGTGCTGGTTGTCGACAGCGGAATAATGCTGCAGGTAATATTGTGCGTGGCACATGTCTGTACTAAGCGTTTTATGTAGAGGGCATGGAAACTATTAGTTTGTTGGAGACAGACGGCGAGGGTTATTCTTTTTTCGCTTGTGTGAGTTTGATTTGTATTCAATGTGACGGCAAGTGCAGTTTTTTCTTGTACGATGGGCATCAAATCCTCTGGAAGCGTTAGGGGCTTGTTGGTTTTATTGAAGGGAGTGTTGGCTGATGAATCATGTGAATGTGCTCAAGGAGTGTGCTGTCTTCAGGGCTCAGGATACTGTTGTGATAATCAAATTTTGTTTTATTAATTGTGCAGCGATAGACCGGTGTATGGGTAATTACGGTTCCAGGTGTCAGATTTTTTTTCCCTTCAAAAAAATCGCGAATCAGATATCCGGCAAATAATCCGAGTTCTTTTTCATATTCGGTAAACCCCACATGTGCTCCCAGAGTGACTAAATCTTTTTCTTGGCTGCATAGGGTTATATTTTTTGTGGTGCAATACGTAATCAGTTCTTGCAAATTATGAGCGGTTACCGTGTGCGGCATAATAAACAGTGAATCATAGCTTTTGTGGAGTGCGCTCAGTTGATTGTCAATATGAGTTGCGTGTACCAGCACATGTGTGCTGACGGTGATTCCCGCATTTTGAAATGCTGCTTTGAGTTCCATAGCTTCTTCTCCGCTGAGTTCACTATGTCTGCGATAGAGGATACAAATATTTTTTGCATGAGGTTTGAGTTTTGTAAAAAGTGCTACTTGTGTTTGGTAGTTATACTCGGTCAGTATGGTGAATGCGGTATTGGGCATAATCCGAGCTTGTTGTGAAGCGCGCAGGCCGAGATTAATAATAGGAATAGGAGTAGAGAGTGCGCATGCTTCAGTCGTTACATTTGCACAGGTAACACCGAATGTAATCAGAATGTTGCAGCTTTCAAGTGCTTGTTTTGCTTGTTCAAAGAGATTTACGCGGGTGTTATCTCCAGCGAGTGGGATGACCGAGTAGGTATAATGAGTACTGAGCTTAAGCGCGGCGCTGAGTCCTTGATTGAGAAAGAGGGCGGACTCATTGGGAAGAGGAGTTAATATACCAATCGTGAGTATCGGTTTTGTTTTGATTGCTTGAGCCGGTTTAATGGAATCATTGTGTTCTACAGGAGGGGTGACTCCACTTGAGCGCTGCGATCGCCAAAAAAGAGCCATAATAGTTATACAAGTTAGTATACAGAGGCATCCGAGTACTAATAACGACATAGCGTTCCGCTGGCAAGAGATGAAATGCGACCGGAGTAGCCTGCCATAATGGCGGGGGATGTCAAGTTTTAGTTTGTTTGCTTATCGGTATTTTGCTCTGGTGCACTGCGTCGTGTAGAACCCCAAGTAATAAGTCCAAGACCTGCAAGACTGGTCAGTATTGCGCCAATAGATTCTGCTCCATGTTTACGAATTTGTTCTCGAATGCGTGGTTTTTGTTCTCGCAGCTGAGCTCTCGTTTTTTTTGAAAATAGTTTACGCCAAAATAATTGTATGTCTTTGCGGCTTTCTGTATGCGCAAGAAGTGTCAGTAGCCAGGCAAGTCCTCCTGCGGTGGCAAGTGTGCCAGCGGCGACAGCAGGGCGATGCATTTTTCGGGGAGGTTTTTGGGATGGTATGTGTTCTTGTTTGGTATCAGGAATACCAGAGGATTGATCGACTAAAGTTGCTGTGGTTGAATCCTGTATGTCAGGAACTGGTGCTTTTTGAGTAGGAGGTGTCGGCTGAGCAGTTTGCACACTGTGTGTTTCTGCATCTGTGTCATGTGGATTATCTTGATGTAAAGGCGCAGCTTCTAGTTCATCATTGATTCTCCCAGAATGAGGAGGAGATGTTGGCTGAGCAGGAGTGCTGGCATCCTCTGGTAAGCCATGAATAGCTGCTGGGACGCGAGAATCAAGTCCGTTTGATATAAGGTCAGTATGTACTGTTAGAGCTGAACCCGCTCCGGCTGGTTGGGGTTCTGCCGGTTCTGGCGCTGTTGTATGCGGGACGTTGATACCTGTAGGTTGATCATCATGAGGAGTATCCTGAATTGTTTGTAATGCTCTGACAATATTTTTATAGCGCTCTGGTTGTCCAGTTCCCCAAGACCTGTGGTTATTTCCATGAATTCCTGTGAAATAACCAATGCCGCCCCATTTGCCTGGTTGGTGAA
>JBIKTS010000110.1:0-2905 GCA_044347985.1 Candidatus Babeliales bacterium | reverse complement strand
CCCTCGATCTCCTGCACTACCTCGATGCGCTTTTGATTTACTTTTGATTTCTCCTCGAGATAAAAGTTCAACAATCTTTTTAGCTTCTCTTTTCAGACGGCGTTCATTAGACTGCTCATAATAACCTTCGCGATCGTGAACCCATCCAGCTTCCTTCCTTGCGGTGCTACAAACCAATTTGGCATGATCGAGCGCACTCCGCCCATTCTGATCAACTGGATGCGTATTGGCTCCTGCTTTCAACAGTATCTGTACTGCTGTCAAATTCGCTTCTTGTGCAGCTACTATAAGCGCGGTCTGCCCCCAATGATTAACTAAGTTAAGAGCCTCTTTTTCTCGAGATAATCTCCTCACTACATGATTCTCCTCATTTCTCACTGCATGCATAAGAGCAGTTTGACCATTCTTATCTTTGGCTTTTACATTGGCCCCCGCACCGAGCAATAATTCCAAAATTTTTAAAACATCTCCCTCAGGAGCCAGAAGGTCATCTGAATCATACTCAAGATCTGAAAGAGAAACGTGCTCAGAGTAATCTGTATAGCCTGATCGTAGCGCCATAAGCGCTGTCTTTCCATCTTTTTTTTCATCTGGATGATGCCTATTAACAAACACATGCAGAGGTAATCCAATCGGTTCAGCAAGAATCGCTTTTACATCAGCACAATTTCCCCCTTTTACTGCTTTAATCAAACGTCGCACTGCGTCTCTACATCGCTCAGAAAATGCTGCTTTTTCTTCGGCGCTATGACGTGGTTTATCATCAGTCGCTCGCAACGACAACAAAACCCCTGCTAGCACACCAAAGCTCAACATTACAATTTTTTTTATAGTCATAGACTTCCTTTTTTTTAGACAGATGACTTACGCGTTCAGGAAATATATCCCACTTTCCCTCGCAATACTATAACCCCATTGCTCAATCCCTCGCTTTCTCTTACACTAATCGCATGAAAACTCACATTCGATGCCCCTGGGCAAACCCACAAAACCCTCTCTATCTTGCGTATCACGATACCGAATGGGGTGTCCCCGTTCATGATGATCGCACTCATTTTGAATTTCTGATTCTTGAAGGAGCACAAGCCGGTCTTTCGTGGGAGACGGTTCTCAATAAACGAGCTCCGTATAAAACCATATTCCATAATTTTGATGCCGGTCGTGTTGCGACAATGACTGATGATGAGCTTGCTGCCGCATTACAGAATCCTGGCATTATCAGAAACAAACTAAAAGTTTTTGCCGCCCGCAAAAATGCACAAGTTTTCCTGAATATTCAAAAAGAATTCGGCTCATTTGATGCATATGTCTGGCGATTTATTGGCAGCAGTCCTCGTTTTAATTCATGGAGCTCCCTGCCTGAAATCCCGACATCAACCCCAGAAAGTGACGCACTCGCAAAAGATTTAAAAAAACGGGGTATGACATTTGTCGGCAGCACTATTATGTACGCATATATGCAAGCGGTAGGACTGGTTAACGATCACCTCATGAGCTGCTGGAAGTACACAAAATCCCCTCTTGCTGTATAATACATGCAGTGTTTTTATACTCTTCTTGATAGAGACCACTCACTCAAAAGGAATAACAATGACTCAATCAAGCACCAACACCTATCGCCTTCATTGCCTTGCACGCAGCAATATGGAACAAGAGCTCGCTAAAAAAGGTTGTTCTATAACAACAAGTATTGCGCAAGGGGACGAGTTTCGTTTGCTATTAAAAGAAAAATTCATTGAAGAGGTACACGAATTTTTAGCAGCAACAACCACCGAAGACATGATTACTGAACTCGCAGACATACACGAAGTACTACGCGCTTTTTATAAAGAGTATGGAATTAATTCTGAAGTAGTCGCTGCATACCAAGAACAAAAACGAATTAAACGTGGCAACTTTACAGGGCTTGTCATTGAAACAATCACTTGCGAAGCTGGCAGTCCAGCTGATAAACATTTGAGCAATCGAGAACGAAAGAACGTCTAATAAGCAAAGGACAATTCATGACTATTTCAGAATCTCCAACCCCAGAATTGTACATTACCGTAGTGCCGTATAACCCACAATGGCCTCAGCTATTTGAAGAAGAAGCAAGCCTAATACGCACCGCGCTTGGAGAAAATTGCACCAGCATTCACCATATAGGTTCGACAGCGGTTCCCTTGTTGTGTGCCAAACCTATTATCGATATAATGCCTCTCGTGAAAGACATAGACGCTGTTGATGCCTGCACGAGTACTCTACAAAAACTTGGTTACACAGCAAAAGGAGAATTTGGAATTCCTGGAAGACGTTACTTTCAAAAAAGTATCAGCACTACACGAACACATCATGTGCATGTGTACCAAGAAAATGACCCCCAACACAAACGCTATATTCTTTTTAGGGACTGGCTCTGCACGCACCCTGAAGATCGTGAAGTATATGGAGCTATTAAACAAAAATTAGCTACTCTATTTCCGAATGATATTGAATCATACTGCACAGGAAAAGATGACATCGTAGCTATCATTGATGAAAAAGCAAAGGACTCACAATGACAAAACGTCATCGATTTAAAGTTGAAAAACTGGTTCGTAACAAAACACATGAGCGTCTTACAAAACGTAAGGTAACCATGAAATTTCGCGTTGTCTCTTCACCTGAGTACCAAACCCTTCTTAAAACAAAATTAGTTGAAGAAACAGAAGAAGTGTCTCGCGCACGCAATCAAGCTGAACTTATCAGTGAGCTAGCCGATGTATTGGAAGTTATTCACGCTCTTGCTGCAGCACACACTATTCCGTTTGAAACCATTGAAGCAACACGGCAAGAAAAACAAGTAAGCCGAGGCGGATTTGATCATCACATATATGCAGAATATGTAGAAATGGAAGAGTCTCACGAGTTGTATGCTGAGTATAAA
>JBIKTS010000109.1:0-2920 GCA_044347985.1 Candidatus Babeliales bacterium | reverse complement strand
GAGATGAAAGAGCTCTTCAATAGTTGAGCGGCGTTGTGAGATGTCGTTGCGATAAGAGAACACTTCGATTAATTTCTTGTGAATATCAGCACGTGTTTTGAGTTTGAAAGTGCTTTTGAAAAAATCAAGTGAAAGGTGTGCACCTTTGGTGATAAATTTAATAGTAATACGATAGTGGTATGGTTCTTCAACACTACTTTGAAGCGCAGGAGAAAAAGGAAGAGAACCGACAACAAACTCATCATCTACTTTTTTATGCAAAAAGTTTTGCTGTAAGGTGCTGAGCACTACTTCACTCGACATTTTAATCCAATAATGAGTGAGCTCAGGAATATCTTGCTCTTGGGTGAGAGGATCAACAAGCGCGAGTGAAAAATAGATCCAATCACCTGCTTCAATCATTGATTTATCTTGGCTACGTGCGGTATCAGTTGCTTGTTTAACAAAATGTACCACCTGATTATCTAAATCTTTATAGTTTTTTCGTTCTGGTTGTTTGAATACAAAATGTTTCCATTCTTTGAGTGTGAGGGTGGGTGCTATAGTCAAAATAAAATGGTATGTAATTGTTCCGTTAATAGAAGTAATTTCGGCCAGCCGGGGCCAATTTGCGGTGATGATGCGATTGGCGTGTAATTGATCGAGTAGAAATTGAATCACAAAATGTTTGTAAATAAATTCTTGTGAGTCTTGAGAAATTTCTGATGCGAAATATGACTTGGTGTATTCGAGTGGTAATTTTTTATCTTCGTATCCCGGAAGTGCTGAATAATTTCGGTACAATTGTGCAACGTGTGTAGAAATTGGTTGCACAATCTCTTTGTCCACAATAACTGTGCTTTTTGCGAAGCATGTTGACGACTGCTCCCATGAGAAATGCATATGAGATGTCGCCATATGTGCCATCCGTTCTTGTTATAGAGTTACCATATACAACACTGTGTGGAGTCAGTGTTACTTTATTACGTCTTGAAAAGTATATGAAGTTGCAAGGAACGGAAGTCAAGGGTTTATGATATCGTTGGTTTAATTTGATTCGATAGCTTTAGAGCGCTAATCTCTGGATTATCGCATTCAGAGTTTTTTCCCGACGAACAACCTGGGTTAAAATATGTTCATTAAATGGACGATCGGTGGTGAGTGCTTCTTCAGTAAGTGGAGTGAAATATAAAAATTCTTTAAGACGGTCATGCGATGCGAGAGAGAGGTAATGAGAAATATCATCTGCGGTTGTTTGAATATGTTCTTGCTGCGCAATTGCATCAATGAGTGCTTCTTCTTTGAGGCGTGCTTCAGCAAGCAGTGTTAAATGTGTGGCAAATTGTTTTTGCTTGGTGTACACAGAATTTTCTGGGTTTTTGTGCATGATTTCGAGAAACAGTTCTTTACGGCGCGTTATTGCGTGCGGAGGTACATCAAAACGAAATGCATTAAATAGCGAGTAAAATAATTCTTCAATAATTGCTTTGCGTAAAGAGACGTCGCTGCGAAATGAGAAAATTTCTATCAATTTATTGTGGAGCTCATTGCGTGTTGTTGCGTCTAGGCTTGCTTGTACTTGTGCAAGCGACAGTTTGTTTGTTTTGACTATGTGTTTAATCGTGATATCGAACGAATAGTCTGAATGAGTGGAGAGATTATTGTGCGTGTTCAGCGCGGTTGCAGGAATTGAAAACGAAGCGTTTTTGGTGGTGCCTAAAAATTGGCGCAACGCCGGTGTTGCAAGTGTTGGCGTTGATATACGAAGCCAATATGTGCTGACGCTATGAAGAGGAGACTGGATATGTGGCGAGCGGAGTTGCGCTGAGAAATTAACCCAATCACCAGCTTCTACGGTGGCAATTTCTGCTTTTGCAGTATGTAAGGTAGCAATAAATGAATCTACTTGAATATCAAGGTCGGTATAATTTTTTCGTTTTGGGGCAATAAATGTGTGCGTATGCCAATCAGCAAGTGAGAGGTTTGGTGCGCGTGAAAGTCCTATGGTAAAGGTGTATCCATTTGTAGCATCCCCGGTAATTGCCTGAAGGCGTGGCCAGTTAACGATGGAAATATGTTGCTCTTGAAGAAAGAAATGAATGCTGTCTTCGATAAAATGATCGTACAAAAATTGTTGCGTATCTTGCTCAATTTCATGTGCAAAGTAATGTTGTGTATAGGTTACAGGTAGTGTGCTGCATGACATACCCGGCATGACGCTGTAGTTTCTATATAATGAAGTAATATGATCTTTGATATGCAAAGAAAGAGCTGCGGGAACGGTAATGAGGAGGTTCCAGACATGTGATGATTTTTTTTCTACCGTGTATTTGAGTGAACGGGGGGTAAACGCGGGAACAAATGTTTTTCTGCTCAAGATACACTCCTCAAGTAATGATAGGCGATAGCAACCGGGGCAAGGTATACGAAGGTGATTTTTAAAAGTCAAGCAGGTTGCCAGCGAGAAAAGTTTGAGAGTGTGATATTTACATTTACTGCGCCTTTGCTATCATAGCGACCTTGGTTTTTAGGGTTGCTAGCTCAATTGGTAGAGCAATAGACTCTTAATCTACAGGTTCAGGGTTCGAGTCCCTGGCGACCCACCATGTCTTTTGAAATGTATGCAAGGATGGCGAAATTGGTAGACGCACTGGCCTTAGGAGCCAGCGGAGTGATCCATGGGGGTTCAAGTCCCCCTCCTTGCACCAAAGTTATTTGATAAGCAGATACCTAAAAAATATACGATATAAATTATGTTTTTTCATCTTAAGGCAGGCATGTATTGTGCCGCGCTCAGACTATCTTTATAGTGTATAAAGGTTTAAAAATTATTTACTTGAGAGGAAAGTTGTTATGGTAACGCGTATATATAGTAGAATGCCGCTGTGTCTAGTGCTGCTTGGGATGAGTGTGGCGATGCAGGTGCCGCTGTGTGCGCTGC
>JBIKTS010000017.1:0-10370 GCA_044347985.1 Candidatus Babeliales bacterium | reverse complement strand
CTTTCTTAATTTTTTCAAGATGAGTCCGAATCCAATCCATTGCTTTCTTGGCACGCACCGTTTCTTCAATTTCTGCCCGCACTTCAGCAAAACTCTTTTCTGTTGCCGGAATACGCTCAACCAATTGAATAATTTCAAACCCGCCTTCAACCTTAGTCACCGGTGCCACTTCTTGCGCATTTTTAAGGCGGAAAGCAGCTTGCTCAAACGCTTTATCGTACGTTCCTCGTGAGAAGAAATCTCGAACACCACCCACATGAGCAGTATCCTTATCAGCAGAGTATTCTTTGGCAAGCTTTTCAAATAATGCACCATCTTTTGAAATTTGAGCATGGAGGTCATCTGCCAATGTTCGTGCATTTTCAGTATCAGCAGAAATCAATATATGACGGACTTTTACACGCGGAGGAATGCGATACAAAGTATTTTTATTTTTTTCATAATACTGAATCAAAGCATCTTCACTGATAGTTACTTTTTGCTCAGCGACACTTGGCGAAACAACCCAATATGCAAAACTACGGCTTTCTGGAACACGATAATTCTCTTTATTAGATTCATAAAACGATTCTTTTTCCGCATTACTGCAATCATCTGCTGACACAGAACGCTTTAATGCATCAAACTCAAGCTTAACCACCGAAAATGATTTCTTAGCCAGCGTTGATGCTACAGATACATGTCGCTGTTTGAGTGAAAGATAGGCTGCATCTTTAATGAACATATCAAACAATCCGCGTTGCATTTCTTCTTCTTTGCGATCTTCAATATCAACAACGGTCAACTGCTGCGCTTGTGCAACACGGCGATACAATTCCATATTGATATTACCCGAAGCATCGAGAAAATCAGCCGGCAATTCTTTTAAAATCTCCTTACTTACTACTTCGTCATGAAGACTCAGCCACAATGGACGCAGAACGCCTTGAATAGCGCACTCACGAATCAATGCATCCAAAGTCGTCTGCATCGGATCTGACAAGCCACTTAATTGTAAATACAACTCAACCGGTATACCTCGTGAACGAGCCTCGTTGCGACGCATATTAATTTGTTCTTGAAACTCACGCAGCCGATTTGTGAATGTTTTATATGAAACAGAATCACCATTAACAGAAAGAACCGTTGCTGTTTGTTTTGATCGACTAATCATAGTAAGTGAAGAAGCAGCAATCGAAATAACAATTGGCCACAACATTAATTTCCACTTACCAAGGCCTTTGCGAATTGAATAAAGCACAACTACATCCTCCAGAATACGGGTGCTAGTAAAATAAGCGTGCATTGTAAAGGAGCCAATTATTTTTTGCAACCAAAGCGAAAGTGGCACCGACTACTGCGGACCGCACACGCGCGACAAACTCCAAAATAATCTTAAACTGCTGACGCAGTCGATGAGGAAGTAGTTCTCATTTAGCCAACGTCAATAGCAAGTTATTGAAGAGCTCTTTGCTGATCTCTAATAAGTTTTTGAATAATAGGTCTCTGTTCTGCATTCTGTGCTGTATCTTCTGATAAATAACACCGAGAGCTTACAATATTTAAAGTGGAACAATTTAATCTGTCCCGTGGGGCATAAATATCCGCACCACGAGCTAGAAGCATCCGAACAATTTCAGTATTGCCTTGTTCCGCTGCCACACAGAGAGCTGTCTTACCATATACATCCAATTCATTAATAGAAGCACCGGCGCCAAGAAGCGCTTCAACTATTTGGGGATTATTCTTTTCAGCAGCAAGATGAAGGCACGTTGCAGAGTAATAAGATTCTCCGGAAGTATACTTTTTATTAAGTAGCGCAGTGTCAGAAGTTCCCTCCAGTGCCCGAAGAAGTTGCAAAACGAGTGCGGTCTTGTTCTTATGAACCGCCAAAAACAAAGCTGTCTTACCATCCATTGTGGACTCCCACATCTTAGCTCCGCGATCAAGAAGTGCTTGAATTATTGGAGAATCTGTATCGCTTTTATCAATTAATATCGCGTAATAGAGAGGAGGTAATACACTGTATTGACCACAAAGTACACCCTGATCAATGAGCGCAGGATGAGATTCAAGTAAATCAGCAACTGTTGTATTATCGCTCTTCTCAATAGCACACTTCAAACAATTAACGTCCCCTGTCGATGGCCCCGGTGCAATACTCACAACAGGTACACCGCTTGGAGAGGGTCCACCTCCACCAGCAGTATGAGAAACTAAATGTTCATCAGCCGCAGCCCCTTTTTCAGTAGTTAATTGATTTAAAGCTCTTTCTCTGCTCCTTTTAAGCCCCTTAAATCGCCAAAAAGCACCCCCCGCAGCGATAGCAATTGCTACGGTAACTGCCAGCCCAATACCTACTTTTGACCTAACAGAAAGTCTTTTTTTGCCTGCTGCGCTGATATATACCGCAGCCAGTAACGACATCGTAGGGGTGGAGAGTTGGCGATTACCATCTTTGAGGCTGCGTCCAAACTGTTTATGCAGCGTAGAATAATTACGGGGTCGTACTCCTCCAGCAATCTTCCACCCATAAGTACGTTCAAGTTGCTCCTGCCATAAATCAGCCTCAGTCTGGTCATTATGTTCCGCTTCACTCAAAAGGCTTTGTAGCGCCATTTCAAATTTTTCATTAAACACCACATCTATTGGTGCATGCACTCGGCGCGCACATGCTACGGATTGAACAAGTACTGCCGATATAGTTATAGTTAACAAGAAAAATAAGCATTTTTTATTCATATATGTCCTCATGCTTTTCGTGCAACGAGCTTTTAACAGTGTAACGACCTTACATAGAATAACATAAACCCAAAGTAGGTATATAGATAGTGAAAAATCTTGCCTTGCTAGCAGGACGTTGTCACTCAGTAGTAAGGCAATGTATCTGCTCAAGTTTATTTAAAGTTAACAAATCGGAGTTCATCAGAATAATATACCATTACTCAGTCCAGGCGTGCTGCGCAGTACGCCTGGATATGTTTCACACATTTTGTCGTTCAAATATCTGGCACTGATCTGGAGTGCTTACTGATTCCAGTTGCCGCAGAAAACTCCGCCAAAACGTCCGCTGCCGTTTTGCGTAGTTTCGAGTATCTTGCTGAATATGAGCAATCAAGGCTGGCAATAGCTCGGCACGCTCACCATCCTCAATCCATTGCATAATAGCTGCATACCCAATAAATCCTTTTTTAAGGATCAACGCCTTCCAAGCCGGGTCGTGCATCAGGCCACGAACTTCTTCAATCCAACTGAGTACCTCTATCATATGAATTGTACGCGCATTAATGCGTTCATACAGCTCTTGCACAGAAGGAGACAGGTATACGAGATACAAAGGAAATGGGGAAACAAACTGTGGGGCCAACGACGATGGCTTCATACCAGAATCATACCATAAGGCGAGTGCTCGCATAACCCGGTATGAATCATGCATATGAATTTGCTGGGCCCGAACCGAATCTATCGATTGCAAATGCTCCCACGCTTCTTGCGTCGACAAACTTTGCACCCATTCAGGAATTGTTGCAACATCGCCACGCACTCCTTGGGGCGGAAAAACAAGCGATTTAATATAAAATAATGACCCACCAACCAAAATAGGAGTTTTCCCCCGCGCTTGAATATCAGCAACCAAAGCAATCACTCGCTCTCTGTACTGAGTAACATCGTAATCAACTGGGGTAGTACAAATATCAAAAAGATGATGAGGAATATCGGACGTAGCCCAATCAGCCGGTTTTGCAGTACCTACTGAGACCTTTGTATACATTTGAGCCGAATCAGCATTAATAATCTCGCCGCCCACTCGACGCGCAACAGACAACGCATAATCACTTTTACCGGACGCAGTAGGGCCGGCAATAATAATAACTCTATGAGGCTGAGTTAGTTGAGCCATGTTGGCCTGTAGCATACTGACCAATGAATTGCTTAAATGGCGCGCGCACACATTCAAGAGCTGCTGAGCGGTCAATGTTCTTCACTATCATCATCTCTTGAGCAAGAATCTCTTCGGTAGTTTGCAAGAGAGTTTTTTCACCAAATGACAACTCTTTATGTTGCCCTATGTATGATAATTCTTGATAAATACCGAGTACACTCACAAAATCGCCCGCCTGAAGACGCGCTTGATAATCTTTTTGACGCTTACTCCAAACGACAGGCAGTATTTCCAAGTCATTATAGCGCTGCTGCATTACAGAAACCGAATATTCAGCGAGTGCTGCATCAATAACATGAGGAAGATTGAGTTTTCTAACACCAGTCTGGCCGGTATTATTAACTGGAATAAGCACCGTCATGTCTTTATACAAAAAAGAAAGCTTATAAAATTGCATCGGAGAACCGCCAACGTGCTTCTCAATAATATCCTCAACAACCGCAACACCATGCGAAGGATACACAACTTTTTCATTGATCTTAAAACGCATATAAGCTCCTGATGCAGTACAAATTTTTAAACAAGCTAAGCCGCAAAACTTTTTTGGACAATACCGCACAATTAGTTTTGGCAGCAGCATAACTTATTGTTTCTATAATACACGCAAAGGCGGCATACAGGCAAGCAAGATCTTTGCAAAAACCATCACAAAGAAAAAAGGACCTATTTTTCAATAAGTCCTTAATCAAAATCCCCCCCAACCCTCATCAGGTTGCTTTATGGTACCAGGCACATAAGGCGCGTGAAAACAATTTCGTGTAAAGTACTGAAAAACAAAGAACCACAGGCATTTTTATAGAATTTTATTTATTTTACAGCGCACTCATCTCATGTTATAAACTAACAACTCGCCAGGTTTTCTAACTATAAAAATAAAAAAGTTAAGGTCTTTCTATGAATACTATAAATATACATTTCATACGCGTATTGCTTTTTGCAGGACATGCTTTCGCCTGCTTTGGAAGCGAGATGGGGCCTGCCGGTGCGGGCTCAAGCGGAGCAGTTATTACTATACATGAGGCAGTAAAAAGAAATGACATTGCTACTTTACAAGAACTTCTGAGGGAAGGCGCTGATGTAAAAATAACAGACAAGAATGAAAGAACAGTTCTCCATTGGGCCGCCGGTTGCAAGGACCATGCGTATGATCATCTGACACCTATTGAGCGTGCAAAAACAGCTCAAGAAGAAACTCCAAGCGACTCTCAAATTAATCCTATTGAGATAATTACAGCGCTTCTCGCACATGTGAGAGACAACGCAATCACAGCAGGAATAGACCATGAAACAGCAGTACTGGATTTTACAGAAATGACAGATGATGCTCTCAAAACCCCTCTTCATTATGCTGCTGAGTACGGGCATGTTGCAGCTGTTCAAGCGCTTCTTGCGGCTGGCGCTGACGCAGAAGCAAAAGATTTGTCTGACAATTCCCCTCTTTATTATGCTGTTATCTTTGGGCATACTGCTATTGTTCAACTATTCCTCGAACATGTTAGGACAAAAACAGTTGTTGAAGAATTTGTTATGGCAATAAATTTTTGGGATACCAGCCCCTATTTAAAAGCCAAAAAATACGCAAAAAAAATCAAAGATCTCCGTGATCTCCGTCTAAGCGAGGAAGAAAAAAGAAAATACAGAGACATTTGGCTTTTAATCCAAGCCGCAGTCGCCGAGACAGAAACTGACTCTGATAGTACACCATCAAAGCGGCAACGGGCAGTTTGAACATCAATAATACTTTAGTTATGCAAAAACAAATTTCCTCGCTCTCGCAAAAACTTACACAGTGGCATTTCTCCATTGCCAGTTTTTTTGAGAGCTCTAAATACCTACATCAGATTGGTCTCTATGCAATACTCCCAAAGGCAGACTATGGGCTCCTGGGCACACTGTTTTCACTCGCATATCTTTCAGCAAATCTTTGCACTTTAGAAATCAGCACCGCCATTCTGGCAAGTCTGCGTGATTATAAAAAAAAGAATCTGTATGCATCACTTATACTAACCATCATCATCAAACCTATTATACAGCACAGTATCGGAGCATTGTGCGTTATTGCTTACATACACCATAAAGCGCCGCTCGCTCTTGCTTGCGCAACTGGCTCAATAGCCTTCACCGAAGGCATGCGTATTACTCTTCGCCCATTACTCTATGCCAGCAGTACCGATACACGGATCGCACAGGGCGAAGCAGTACTCTCATTTCTCTATAT
This sequence comes from Candidatus Babeliales bacterium, assembly GCA_044347985.1. Taxonomy (GTDB): domain Bacteria; phylum Babelota; class Babeliae; order Babelales; family JAUPTZ01; genus JAUPTZ01. Next base: position 4,230 of record JBIKTS010000017.1, on the reverse strand, counting down.
AATAAGTATGTGGACGTGCATAGTTGTGAGCCCGGAGTACATCACCCCAACATTTTTAGTCTCTTGGTACGCATTTGCAAGCACCTGCGGATTAACGTATATGATCACCCAAGGGCACCCGCTCCTCAAGAACTATAAGCAAAGCGTTGCTCATCTTCCCTCAGAGAACTTAAGCGAAACGCCCAAAACCCAATGGTCACTCATAATCCTTCACCTACCGCACCACCTCTTTTCAGCAAATTTCCTCGTACCATTCTTTGCCCACCACACATCGCTCCATGTTGCCGGAATCATAAAAATAACCAGCGAATTAGCGGCAGCCCTCAAAACGGTACTCAAAAGTAGCATCAGCTTTCCTCTCCATACATTGATGCTCAAACATACAGAGCACTCACAAGCCATCATTAATCATTTCCTGAAAGTAGTCAGAGCAGCCGGCCCCAAAATATTGAATTTGCTTGCGATTTTTATCATCATATGCGGAGCAGCAGCAACTATAAGCAAAGTTATGCTTGGACTCTGGCTCCAAAACTCAATCATGTTATTTGCTGGCTTTTGTATTCTGGTCAGCGCAGATTATGCCTGCATGCCATACGAGCTCCTGAGCCTTTATAGGAAACGAGTTGCTACCGTAGCCCTGATTCGCGGAGGAGAGGTGCTGTGCAACAGTATACTAATAATATTGTGCACAAAATTTCCAATACTGGTGGTGTATGGGATCGCATCGATACGGTTATTGACCTGGAAAGTGCTTTCACACGAAAGCGCAAGCGCCCCGCCCTCTTTTTTTCAGGAATGAAATAGTTACAAATACCATAAGATGCTTAATAAGAACATTGTGATTATAGTTTTATAATTATCTTATAAGAGGTATATAAAAAAACGCGCGCAGGGGCATACAAGAAAACAACAAACTAAAAATACCAAAAACACACTCTTCCCTTCCCTAATATACATACACAAGAGTACGTACTATAGGTATAGCACCATAGAATCCAACGCGTTCGTCCAAATGGTACGCTCTCTTCTCTTTCCCCTTCGCCCTTACATACTTACATATACATATGCCAGATGCATATGCTAAATATCAAAATGCCTTATTATGCCGCCCTATTATGCCGCCCTCCAAAACTAAATGATCTAATTTCACCATAAATAAAATTGAACACGCCCTACCTTTAGCTCATCTTCCTCATCTTTCAATACTTATGCTTCTATCTATTCTACATAATCTTTACCCCCAATATCCCAATATCCCTATCCCTTATATCTCTACCCTTTTCCTTTTTCTTTATTTTTTCCTTTTTAATAAAAGCCGTAAGCGACGAATCTTCCCCTCCCCAACCAACTCGCTTTTTTCTCCATACCCACACAAGGACCAAGGGGACGGGGACAGATAAGGAGGCTGGAGGCATCCCGCGCCGGGCGGCGTCGCCCAAGCCGGGGGCCGATCAGCCGAGGGCGGCTTCAAAAAAATGCCACGCAATCCAGCCACCCAAGCCCAAAAAACTCACACATATCCCTACTCAAAACCAAGCCCACCAAATTACCCACAACCCAGCCCTTTTCTCAATTCATAAGCGTTGCATTATCAGACTCAAAAACTCCGCTGCGCAGTTGCAGCACTATCCTTAAACCATAAGACTTCAATTATCGGACGAAATGAAAAAGAAAAAGGGTCATCATTCTGCTGTTTTTAAGAATTTTTTATAACACAAGCTCAGCAGATCTTCGTCGCAATACTAAGATTTTTTTAGTTTGATATTGACATGATAAAAAGTTTCCTTATACTTAATTGCATCGATTAAACCGTAATTTAATTACAGGAGTTATCAACTATGGCTAAAATTATTGGAATAGATTTAGGAACAACAAACTCAGTTGTATCAGTCATGGAAGGCGGTGTCGCAAAAGTGATACCAAACCAAGAAGGTGCAGCGACCACTCCCTCTATCGTAGCATTCGCAAAAGATGGGCAACGCCTCACTGGCGCAGTTGCGAAACGACAAGCAGTAACAAACCCAACAAATACTGTCGCATCTGTTAAACGTTTTATTGGTAAAGCATTCAGCTCACTCTCACAAGAAGATAAGGCGCGCATGCCATACACATTGGTAGCAAGCGAAAACGGAGAAGTTGCGGTTGCTATTAATGATAAAAAACTGACTCCAGCAGAAATCTCAGCCGCTGTACTGCAAAAATTAAAACTTGCCGCAGAAGAATATCTTGGCGAAAAAGTAAGCGCAGCAGTAATAACAGTGCCTGCATATTTTAACGACGCACAGCGCCAAGCAACAAAAACTGCAGGGCAAATTGCTGGGCTGGATGTTAAACGTATTATTAACGAGCCAACCGCTGCAGCAATGGCATACGGGATGGACAAGAAAGCACATGAAACCATAGCAGTGTTTGACTTTGGTGGCGGAACGTTTGATATCTCAATCCTTGAAGTCGGCGATGGAGTTATTGAAGTAAAAGCAACTAATGGAAACACTGAACTAGGTGGCGACAACGTTGATGAAGTATTAATCAAATATCTTGTTGATGAATTCAATAAAGAGCATGGTACTAATTTAATGCAAGATAAGATGGCGCTCCAACGGCTTAAAGAAGCTGCCGAAAAAGCGAAAATCGAACTCTCATCTGCTGCTGAAACAGAAATTAACTTGCCATACATTACCGCTGACGCAACTGGACCTAAACACTTAGTACAAAAAATAACTCGAACCAAGCTTGAAAACTTGTGCGCTGATATTTTTAAATCATTGTTTGAGCCATGCAAGAAAGCAATTGCAGATGCAAAAGTTAGCGTAAGCCAGATTGATGAAGTAATTTTAGTTGGGGGATCAACTCGAATTCCTAAAGTACAACAAATGGTTAAAGAGTTTTTCGGCAAAGAACCAAACCGCTCAGTAAACCCAGACGAAGTAGTATCACTTGGTGCTGCAATTCAAGGTGGTGTTTTGGCTGGTGACGTAACTGACGTCCTCTTGTTGGACGTTACCCCACTCTCTTTGGGTATTGAGGTAATGGGCGGTATTGCTGCAAAAATTATTGAGCGCAACACAACAATTCCAACACAAAAGTCACAAGTGTTTTCAACAGCAGAAGACAATCAGACTGCAGTTGATATCCATGTAGTCCAAGGCGAACGTGAATTTGCTCGAGACAATAAAACATTAGGCCGCTTCAGACTTGAAGGCATAGTAGCTGCTCCGCGCGGCATGCCTCAAATTGAAGTAACATTTGATATCGACTCAAACGGCATTGTACATGTATCTGCAAAAGATAAAGGCACCGGCAAAGAGCAACGTGTTACAATGACAGATTCGACAGGTCTTTCAAAAGAAGAAATCGAACGCATGGTTAATGAAGCAAATCTTCATGCCGAAGAAGATAAAAAGCAGAAAGAGGTAGTTGAGCAACGTAATCAGCTTGATCATTTAACAATGCAAATCGAAAAATCATTGAAGGACAATAAAGAAAAGTTGTCTGCCGATGATATAAGCGCAACTGAAAAAGCGCTTGCGAGTGCTCAAACAGTACTCAAAGAGAGCTCAAGTGATCTTGCCGCTCTCAAACAAGCAAGTGATGATTTGATTGCTGCATCACATAAGATTGCAGAAATTCTGTATAAAGAATCGCAATCAGCCGCGAATGCTGCTCAACCAAATGCTGATGATTCAGGTGCAATCGACATCGAAAGTGACGAATCAAAATCAAAATAATTGATTACTTCTATAACTAAATTTAGATGCGCATGGTGGTGCTTATTCTGGGGGGAATAGCACTACTGTGCGCATCTAAACATAAAGCGTATACCGTAGTTTCCCACAAACAATACCAGCATTGTTGACCCTAAAACTTCCAATTCTTTATACTAATACTACGTCAGACTAATAATCAGACGCAATCTTAATAACACATGGAGAAATAGTATGAAAAAGCAATTCGCACTCGTACTTGCACTTGGCGCAACTGTTTTGGCAACAGGTTGTGGTTGGATGACTTGCAATAAGTCAAAAGATGGTCAAACTACAGAAAAAACTGTAGCTAAAGAAGAAGTAAAAAAAGACGAAACAAAAACTGAATCGTCTAAATAAACTATCTTACTTTTGAAATAGTGGGTGAGCAATAACATGACTCGCCCACTATTTTTTTTATGAGCATTGACCCAATAAACTAAACCCCTGCATGATGCCTTTCTCATCATAATGCAAAGGTACCTTC
>JBIKTS010000016.1:0-10373 GCA_044347985.1 Candidatus Babeliales bacterium | reverse complement strand
CAGCGCAGAGCGCATAAAAGGTTTGAGATACAGATACATTTTCATTCTATAACGCCAATTATCAACAACCGCTATACCAGTAATATGGTCAGCAGTATGTTTATCTTGGCTACGCAGCCACATCGCTTGATTGACTTGCGTAAACACAATAGGAGTATTTTTGTTTTGGGTGAGGCTGCTATTTTTAGCGAGCTTGGTGAGTGGCGCGCCAACGGTCAGAATACCATGATAGTTGTTTTGAATTGCTGCGGTCACAATCCGTTGAGTTTCTTGGTTGTCCGTGCTGCACCAGTAGTTGGTAAAGTGATAAATGAACGATCCGCGTTCGCGCATAGTTTCGGTAAATTCGGTGATTATTGCTGCTACGTCATCTTGTTTTGCAGGGGCAATAATAGCGATGTCTTGAGAGCGCGATCCAAACTTCTTTTTGTAGTCACTGTATTTCATAATTGGATGGTCAAACGATTCAGACTTATTGCTTGATCGATTGGGATTATAAAACGCACTTGCTTTTTTTAAGGCATTCACTTTTTGAGCCAGGGAACAATAGTAGCCTGCTATCACTAAAAATATGATGCCGAGTGCGCTGGCGATAATGGTCATTATAAGCACGGATTGACTCATAGAAGTAAATTATCCTGAACTATGGTTAGGCAGTACGTGTTAATAGAGAGATATAACTATACGCAACTATTACCTAATTGTCATCTTTTGAATTATAGCCTCTTGTCTGCTGGACTGCGGCATGTAATGAAAGAAAAGATGACATGGTGTGCCTAACAGGATTCGAACCAGCCGTCGCTTATAGCTATGGCTGGCAGGCCAGTAAAAGAATAGACGGCTGTCCGCCGTAACTTTTAAGTGAAGGCTGGGCTATAGATCAAAATGATATATACCGTCGCTTATAGCTATGGGCCGTCGTTGCCTGTGAGTTATAGCAGTATTATGCGATGGCATAGAACTATGGCCCACAAGTTGGCTTGCAGGCCTGCACAGGTTGGTATGGAGTGTGAGCTGATACGTTATATTCGAGGACGTTTCTTCTCACTATGCATGCCTCTGGATTCTAAAATCTTTTGCACATCACTGTTTGTAGCAAGATCCCGCGGTGTTTTTTTGTTTTTATTGCGTGCATTCACGTCAGCTCCGTGAGCAATTAGTAAGTCTATTGCCTCGGGACAGCCGCCTAAGGCAAACCAATGGAGGACGGTATTGCCTTCATGATCTGCTGCGTTCACGTCAGCTCCATATGTAATAAAGAGTTCTACAATATCTTTAACTCTATGACGTAAGGGAACCATATCTTCTTCAAAAGGCACAAACACCTCTTTTCTAGCGATGTCGTATTCTTTTCTGAAGCGACAATATCCTCGAAGGTTTCGAGACCATGAACCCATCACCATTAATGGCGTATTGTTTGGGTAAGGAGGTTTGCCTTGCGGACGAAACTCGTGCCAAAAAGCGGGATGGTTTGGGTCAAGTCCCTTATCAAGGAGCAGTTTCAAGTTTTTATAATCCAATGATCTGATGAGTGGGCTTGAAAAAGCTTCACTAAACCTACCTGCGAAATTTACATTAACATTATCAATATATTTAGCAATCTCTGTATCAAGCTCTTTGCCGTCCTTGTGCGAAAGCGCCTCTTCCATTTTAGATTCGGATCCTTTTGGCGTATAATAATCATAACGACTGGCATAAAGGACATGAGAAGAGCCTCCTCTAGCACCCGGAGTTCTAATACTTTCACCGGCTACACTATGAGCTGCACTTGCATGTGCGCCACCACGGCCACGGCCACGACCACGTGCAGCTACTTCTGACCACCGCGAATCATGTGACGCATCTACAGAACTAATTAAGCAACAAAAAGATATTACATATGTGAGCAATAGTGTCTTCATAAGTTTCCTTTCAAGAAATTGGATTGTTGGGGTAGTGTATAAATTTATAGTCTTCTTCCTACAGCTGTATAGCATGGTGTGCCTAACAGGATTCGAATGAGTTATAGCAGTGTCATGCGATGGCATAAAACTATGGCCCACAAGTTTGCTGGCAGGCCTGCAAAGGAATAGACGGCTGTCCGCCGAAACTGTAGTGAAGGCTGGACTGCGGCATAGAGAGAAAGAGCGTATAGCATGGTGTGCCTAACAGGATTCGAACCTGCGGCCTAGCGATTAGGAATCGCTCGCTCTATCCAACTGAGCTATAGGCACCCGACTGATATAAGATATCAAGCATGTATACTACAATTGAACAAAGAGAATATATTATTTTGGTGCGCCCGGCAGGACTCGAACCTGCAACCAACGGATTCGAAGTCCGGTACTCTATCCAATTGAGCTACGGGCGCATATCGTTGAGCCGATATTTTTAACATGAAACAATTAGATTATCAAGGGCAATTGCCATTTCTTCAGCGGTTTGCAGGCGCACAAGGTGCGAGCGTATTTGTGATGCGCCATCAACGCCACGAATATATTGCGGAAGTTGTTTCTTAAATGGATTTACGCCGCGAGGCCCGTAGAGCGCAAGATTGAGATCAAGGTGCATACGCGCAAGGCGTACCATTTCTACAATAGGAATAACAAATTTTCTGCCTTCAGCTTCTTCCATGATCTCATGCATTTTCCAAGGACATCCCCAGAGCGCGCGCCCAATCATAAATCCATCAACTCCGGTGCGTTCGTGTACTTTTACCATTCGTTGATAATTATTAATGTTTCCAGAAAAGATAACTGGCATTGAAACTGCTTTTTTAACTGCTGCAGTGGTGTCATAATCAAGAGGTGAAGTAAATCCTCCATTTTGTAGGCGAGGATGAATAATGAGGCCTTCAACACCTAAATCTTGAGCTATTTGAGCTATTTCAACCGCATTTGTTTTCTTAAAACCAGCTCGTATTTTGATGGTGAATGGAATTCGACCATTAATTGCTTTTTGGATGCTGGTTACAATCTCTTTATAGAGTGGAATATTATTCATCAGTGCTGACCCTGAGCCGGAGCGAATCACTTGCGGCGCAGGACATCCCATATTCAGGTTGAGCATGACAAACCCATTACTCACAATTGCTTCAACCGCTTCGGGAATCCAGCGAGTATTATTTGCTGAAATCTGGTACGCAAGAGGTTGTTCACACGCTTGATATGAGAATAAGGTGGGAACTCGAGAATTAGCAACACATGCAATATGGCGCATTTCAGTATACAGCAGCTCGGTTTTTGAGAAACGACGAATGAGTTGTCTGAGCGGAGAATCGGTTACTCCATCGAGTGGGGCAGCCATAACACGGGGAACGCTCAGTGATCCAAATTGTATGGATTCATGCCAAAATGAACTCATAATTACTCCATAAATGCACGAGGGAAGTGTGTATGATATTCATGGGCTTGCTCAAATGCATATGCAACTTGATAGAGCAAGTCTTCTGAGAGGCGCGGTCCCATGAATTGAAATCCAATAGGCAGATCATTATCAGTATATCCACATGGAATAGACAGGGCAGGGAGTCCGGTAATGCAATTAGGGACAGTAAAGTAATCGGCCATATACATTGCCAGAGGGTCTTGTTGCGCGGTACCAAGGGTAAAGGGCAGTGTTGAGGCTGTTGGACTTATGATGACATCGACTGATTTGAAAGCCTGTTCATAGTCACTGCGAATCATATCGCGCACGAGTTGCGCCCGTTTATAATATGCATCTTTATAACCTGAAGACAGTACAAAGTTGCCCATAAGTATGCGGCGTTGAATTTCTTTTCCAAGAGCATCATGACGCGTATGGAGGTACATATCACGGAGTGTTTGACTATCGTGTCGCGCGCCGTAGAGCGTGCCATCATACCGTGAGAGGTTTGATGCTGCTTCAGCGCGACTTAATACAAAATACACGGCGATCCCGTATTTGAGGCTTGGCACTGAAACGTATTCTATGGTTGCTCCCATTTTTTCCAGCGACTGTACCGCTTTTTGAAAGGATGCTTTTACGGTGGCATCAACGCCGTCTGATTCAAGAGAATCTTTCAGAACACCAATTTTGATACCTTGGGGAAGTTTGCCCGTCAGATTGCGCGTAAAATCTTGTGGCGCCTGCGCTAAGGTTGATGCATCATGACGATCGACGCCTGACATAATCGAAGCAAGGAGTGCGTTGTCATAGACTGTTTTGGTCAGTGGGCCTGGTTGGTCAAATGAAGAGCAAAATGCAATTAAACCGTAGCGAGAGAAACGTCCGTATGTTGGATAGAGACCGGTGAGACCACAGAATGAGGCCGGTTGCCTTACTGATCCACCAGTTTCTGTGCCGAGCGCCCAAGGAACAAGGCCAGCTGCAACTGCAGCAGCAGAACCAGCAGAAGAACCGCCAGGACTATGGTGTAGGTTCCAAGGGTTTTTAGTAGCGCCGTATGCTGAATATTCTCCAGTGCTTCCCATTGCAAATTCGTCCATGTTTGCGCGGCCCAAACTGACTGCTCCGGCCATTTTTAATTTTTCAGAAACAGTTGCTTCATAGGGGGCTACAAAATTTTTGAGTATGTTTGATGCAGCCGATGTGATATGTCCTTTTTGACAGATGTTATCTTTTACCAGGCCTGGAATGCCAAGAAGTGGGCCACTTCCTGTTGGTGCCACTGGATCAAAAACCTCAACTGCACAGTTGAGTGTGGGCGCAAATTTTTTGAGTCGCTCGTGGTAGTAAGCAATTACTTCTGCAGGGCTGGTTTTTCCTGATTTAATCAAAGATTGGAGTTGTTTAATAGTTGATTGAGCGGTTATCATTGAGCATCCTTTGAAGAATCAACAATTTTGGGCACTATAAAATATGAATCTTTATGTTCTGCGGCTTGAGTGACGAGGTTGTTATCTGTATACAGCACTGCAGTATCTGGACGTGTGCGATTTGTGTTGCGGGTAGTTTCGTGGTGCTCAGCAAGGTCTACAGTGCTCAATTGATCCACATAACTAATGATATTTTGAAGATCGGTGAGCAATGCTTCTGCTTCTGAATCAGAGAGCGTTACTGCAGAAAGTTCTGCAAGTTTAAAAATGTCTGATTTTTGTAATTTTGTCATAGAGCACCTTTTGTATGTGAAACGACACACTGACGAGTTGAGTGGTTAAGTGTAATAATTGTATGATATTTAAATGTTAGAATAACTATACCAATGATATGAGGAATGATCACTGGCAGCAGTAATATATCTTCAATTTTTGTTGTGAAATCAACAGAGACAGAGGCAAAGATAAAAATACTGAGTGCGTTAAGCGCAAAATAAATGATGAGTCCTTTTCGTCCAAAGAGATAGCTATAAAATTGGCTGCCGTTGTAGCTATTGCCAATGACGGTCGTAATCACAAAGAGTGTTGCACTAAATAACAAAATAAATGGTCCTACAAAAGGAAAATACTGAGCAAATATTTTAGTAATTGCTCCGAGGCTGTCGGCGTGAAACGTGGTGTGCGTGTTGGTTACGAGTACGACGAGTCCTGAGAGAATACAGAGAAATCCATTTGAGTATACTGATACGATGGAAAGAATTCCTTGGTCGACTGCGTTTTCTGTATTTGCCATTGAGTGAGGAATAGTTGCAGTTCCCACTCCCGATTCATTGCACATATATGCTTTTGCAAGACCCCAGCGCAGAGATTGTAATGCTGCGCTGACTGCAGCTCCAACGCCAACAGCTTTGGGGTAAAGGGCACCTTGTAGAACAAGAAGGAGTGTTGCAGGAATAGCGTGGATATTACAACATAAAATCCAAAGCATTGTTGCAGAGTATAAGATGAACATGAAGGGGACTAATTTTTCTGCCACTGAGCTGACTCGTTTAATCCCTCCAATAATCACGAGCAACGTTAAGCCTGCAAGAAGTGCTCCAGTGAGCCATGATGGTACGTTATAGGGAGAGAGCATGCTGGCAAGTCTATTTGATTGTGATCCAGACCAAATAACAAGCAAGATAGAGCCAAATGTTGCGTAGGCAAATGGGACTAACGCAGGGAAGACTTTTTTTAAATAATACATTGGGCCGCCGATTCTTTTTGCAATAGGGGCTGGGTCTTTAAATTTAAGAGCGAACGTAACCTCAGCAAATGTTGCAGCTGCTCCGAAAATAGTTGCAAGTAAATAACCAAATAATGCTCCCGGACCGCCATAACTAATAGCAATCAGTGGTCCGGTAATATTGCTAATTCCAATTGTTGTTGCCATAGCAGAAAAAAGAGCTTTATGAGCCGCTATTGAGTCGGTGCTTATGTGCCCGTTTTTAAAACTCTCTTTGAGTAGTGCGCACATGTGTGGAATTGCACGAAATTGTATGAATTTTGTTTTAAATGAGATGAGAATACTGCCGAGTAATAGGAGTAGAAGTGGAGCTAGAACAATTATTTCTTGTAGGGTAATCACAGATTCTCCTTAGTGAATGATATCGATGCTAGAGAGTTTTTTCATACCAATATTTTTGTCTCAACTGAAACAAGAATGCTGCCCCCATAAGTGCGGTATTGCAATAAAATGCTCCATATATGAGAAAAAACTGCAGGCTAGTACTTGAAAACGAATAGAGAGACAGGATATATGATATCGGCAAAAAGAAAAATAGGCAGGAGAGAAAACGTATCCACATAACTGTTTTTACTTTGCCAGCACCTCGGAGAGCTCCTGCTAAAATAAGTTGTACAAAATCAAATACCACCAGACAGCTCAGCAGGCGGAGGAGTGGTGTTGCAAAGCTAATAAGTTCCGGAACCGGCGCAAGTAGCGCGATACACGTCGGGGCCCAGATGCTGAGCATAATGAGTGTACAGCTAACCAGTACACTGGTTAGAAATAATATTTTGATGATTGTTGTTCGAGCAGCCGCTATATTACGGGCGCCAAGATGATTGCTGACTAAAAAGGTCACTACTTGGGCAAATGCTGCTGCAGGCATAATGGCTGACCGTTCTAAATTTTTTATAATATCAAACGTGGCGATTGAGTCAGGGCCGAGTGTTGCAAGCATTTTGGAGAGCCATACATACGAGAATGAGAGCGCACTTTTATCAATAATAACCGGAATACTGAATTGAATGATTGACCCTATTGCCCCCCAGTTGATTGTCCATTGGGTGAGGCTGAGCAGATACGGTTTGTAGTCGGGCGTGTTTTTAAGAAACCAGAGTGCGAGGCATAACATTGTTGTGTATTCAAGGAGTGCTGCCAGCGCAGGGCCGTACATACCACATGCTGGTATGCCGTATGAACCAGAGACAAAGATCATACTGCTCACAATGTACACGCCAGTTCCAATAAGGGTAATGAGCATGGGAGTACGGGTGTTTTTGATGGCACGCATAAAACCGAGAATGGCAAGCAAAATGAATGCGAGCAAAACGCTGAGAGAACGAAGTCGGAGAAAAGGAGCTCCCAGGACTGCCATATCAGGAGGGACGCCGAGCCACTGATAAATGGCGGGGGCTGCATACCAAATAATAATCAGCTGTGTGAGTCCCAAGAGTATTGCGGTCCAGAGTGTGTTAATAAAATGAGCGGCCGATCCAGCATGATCTTTGGCGCCATTATGTCTTCCAATAACGGCGATCGCTGCAACAGGTATTGCTTCTGAAAATTTAACCAGGGTGTGAAGAAAATTGGTTGCCATACCAAGGGCTCCATAGGCAGCAGTGGATTGCAGGCCTGCAATCAGATATGAATCAAATAACGGCGGGAGTGCTACGGTGACACAAAGAGTAATAAGTTCAGGGAGCCAATAGTTGAGTAACTGCCCGATTGATTCTCCGGTATGAGTTGATTTGGTCACAGCGCTCCTTTGTAGTTACAAGATGGGTGGCGAACTGTAGAGGAAAATCGAGGAGATGGCAATACGAATGGGGTTGCTGCTCCGCATAATCTATTGTACAGTAGCTTCGTTTTTTGACTGTACTGTATAGCATAAGGAATAAACTTATATGAAAAAGCTTATATTTTTAAGTCTCTACACATTAATAATTATGGTGACTGCTGTTTGCGATGACAACTCACCAACCAGTACAGATTCGATTGCTCTTACGGAAAGTAAACAAGAAACAGCTGCTTTATTTGTTCCGGCAAGTGATCAGTAGCCTGCGCATATGACAGAAACAGTAATAGGACTAGGAGGCAACATGATTCGTCCAGGTTTATATCGTCACTACAAAGGTAATATGTATTTAGTTGTCGGAGTTGCACGTCATTCAGAAACACTTGAAATAAACGTTGTATATCAAGCGCTGTATGGTGAATATGGATTATGGGTGAGGCCGCTTGCAATGTTTACCGAAGAAGTAGTAGTTGGTAATAAGCGCATTCCACGCTTTGCGTTTGTTTCAGAGCCATTTACGCATGCACCGGTTGTTCGATAGGTATTACATAGTCACATAAGGAGTCTTTAAATGTTTAGTTTTTTAAATGAAATTACCGCTCAGCAATGGATTATGGTATCGATTAATTCAGTAATAAGTTTGATGTTTTTTTCTCTTTACTGGGGCACTATCTGGGGGCGCAGGGCTACACTTGCCGGCCTCATTTTTTTTCCTGGGTTATTTTTTATTTCAAGACTTTCGTGTCTTGTCTATGTATTGAGCGGAATGGAATGGCTGACGGCTGCTTCTGTATCTCAGTACGCGACTGCACTGAGTAGTTTGGTACTGCTTATGTGCGGATTTGCATATGGGTTGTGGCGTCAACGCGCCCTTGTGTCGTACAATATGGCAACATGGAGTTGGGCTGCTATTTCTGGTGAGCTCCAGCCGAGTCCTTTGATTGGATTAACTTTAATGATACCTGTAGTTGTTGATTTTGTATTCAATATGCAGTGGGTTTTATGGGGCATAAGCTTTCAGCCAACAAGTAATTTTATCTTGGCATTGAAATGTGTAGAAGTTGCTGTTGGGTTTTGTATGGGTGTCTTGACGGGCGATTTAATTTATTACGCGCGTCAAATTTTACGTTCCCGCAAGTCAGCACATAGGTAATTGGATTAGACTTGGTTTTTTAGAAGCAATGGTCCCCAGTGTGCTCTCGGAGCATTTGCAGGTTTTTTAACACCGAGTAAATGCGCTAAGGTTGAGGCAAAATGTCTCATTGAAGCTGGTTGGTCATGGACTCCTGGGGTAATGTTAGGGCCATAAAACGCAACGGGAACGCGCACATCATAATCGTATGGAGAGTCGTGGCTTGTGCCTTTGGGATACAAAGAGAGCTGTGCAAATGGGGCAACTTGCACAATAAAGTCTCCACTTCGGTCTTTCATGTATTGAAGCGCAAACCAGTTCGCGCGATCATTTGCTGAATACCATGTCTTAAATTCAGGGTTTTCCAAATCTGATTTATGCCATGCATGAAGAATACCCGGGATTGATTCAAAGTATGATTTTACTGCAGGTATGATTTTGTGTTGCGTCTCTTCATCCAGTGGAAGCCATTTATCATTATCAACATAAAAATGGGGAGGCAATGTTGTTTTGATCAAATTTTTCACATCGAACGTGTTGTAGATAATTCTATTTAATTCTTTGACGATTGCGGTTGCGTCAAGCCGTTGTGCTTTGTAATTGCCTCGTTTTTTTAAAATCTCTGGAATGGGCAGAACGCCATGATCTGCGGTGAGCGCGAATAGGCAATTATCTTTTCCATATTCGTCTTGTATGTTTTGAATAAACCAATCCAGTTGCTTATCAATATGATAGAGAATATCGATTACCTCTTTGCTGTAGGGGCCATAGTAATGTCCTGCATAGTCAAAATTGCTCAAGCTGACAAACAAAAGAAGGGGTTGTTTGGGTTTATATTTGGTATGCATGCTGATTGCCAGTCTGCCCAGTCGCAGTAATGCTGCACTTGATTCGGGACTTTGTTCAAATACATGATAATAGGGGCTCCCATCTTTTTTGGTAAAAGGTTGCGGAGTTTCTATGAGACTGAATGCATTGCCTGCGTAAGTGTACGCAAGAGGGTCAACCCATTGATATTGTTCCGCTTGAGGAGAGAAGCACGGTTTCCACTGAGTGGTTTTTTGCGTGTGGAGTGTTGAGGACAGATGAGTATTAAATGCGGAGACAAACGGGGGAAGTTGCGGGCAAAATGCGGTGCTTGAGGTAAAGTATCCTGCTTTAGTATCAAACCAAATTGCAAGTCCATCAGGGCCCGCCAGGGGAATTGCTGCGCGGCTTTTGAGAGCAAGGCTTATTACTTCGTAGTGTGGTGTGTGTTTGGCACAGCAGGTAGCAAGTGTTTGAGCACATAGGGCATGCGCAGATTTACCAGTTTTATCTGTTTGAGAAAAGACGGTATTTTTAGTGTCGGGACATCTGTCATCGCAGGCGTTTATTCTTTTACCATCTGGTCCAATCCAT
>JBIKTS010000108.1:0-2938 GCA_044347985.1 Candidatus Babeliales bacterium | reverse complement strand
GAAGAGTTAGTTTATAGCTGCGCGCTTTATTTGATGGATTGGAAACAATCAAGAATCCTTGGCCCGTCCATTTTTTGCAGAGCTGAGTAGCAAGCACTGGAGAGATGTGGAGGAATGTCTGGATGTCTCGTGCAGTAATAGTAGCGCTTTCTTTGAAGAGACTGAGTATTTTTCGTTGGCGAGGATCGAGGTGGCGAAGTAGTGTGCTGTGGTCTGGGGATGTACATGCTTGAGCGTCAGTCATATGTTTAATTGCTGTTTCGCAGGCAATCGCCATGCCTTCTAAAAAGTATTCAAGCCATGGAGTGATATCAGCCTCTGCGCGCCCTAGGTAGTAGTTGTGTGAAGGGCCAATGGTGAGAGCTGCGTAATAATTTTGTAGATTGCGCGCATAGTATTCTTCAAGTGAGTAGAGGCCCTTGAGCCCGTAGCCCCCTTGATGGAGAATAAGCGTGGTGAGCAGGCGAGCGGTTCTTCCATTACCGTCATAATACGGGTGAATTGTTGCATATTGGTAGTGTGCAATCGCTGCTTGGATGGGGCAGGGGATATGAGGTGAGTTGGTGAGCCATGTAGTAAGGTCGGCCATGAGTATTGATACGTCGGCTGCTTCTGGGGGTAAATAGATAATAGTATGGGCTGCGCTGTCTCGAATGACATTTTGTCCGGTTCGGTAGGGAGATGGTTTGATGCGGGTTGACGTTCCATCGCTTATGACATGAGCATGTATGAGCTGGATGAGTTTTGCAGAAAGTGGCGTATTGGTTTTGATACAGCGCTCCACAAAGTTCAGGGCTGAGTAATATCCTTGAATTTCTTTTTGATCACGTTCTCGTCCGGGGAATTGGCCTTTGTGTTTAAGGACTTGCTCTATTTCACTGCTGGTAAGGCGATTGCCTTCTATCATTGTTGAGTAATGTGTTGTCATAAGGCGTGCTGATTCTCGCAGAGAATCAAGAACATGCGCGGTAATGGGCAAGTGCTGGGCTTTTGTATTTGCCGCTTCAATACGAAGAAGAAGTGCTGTGATTGTGTGGGTGAGCGTATAGACTGGGTTAAACGTGTTTGCCTTAGTTTTTACTTGCATGGTAAGTGCTCTCGTTGACACCATCTGCTTCAGAGAAAGTGTGGATAAAATATAAATAACATGTATTTATTATGTAGATAAACTGCAGATAAAGCAAGTAAGTGTGGGAGGTGGTGCGTGCTGTTTTAAACCCGGGCGGGCTTGTTTCTATTACGGAGATCATTTTTGATCCCCACTTTCAACGTCGCAGTTCTGTAAGAGAGATTGCGCGCTTGCTGGGATTTGTTGAAATACGAACGTTGGGGTATTGGGCTGCGTATACAATTCTCTTTAAAAAGCTATAAGTCACTTGCGGGGGTAGGTCCTCAGGCGGGATTGGGGTAGGCCCAATAGGAATCTCCCTATTCTGGTGCGAACTCGTTTGTCGTCAATATCTGTTGCCCACCTAGAATCTTTAGTTAAATGATAGCCAGCTCCACATCCTGTTAAAATACCCATACTAACAGATGCGATCCATGCATAGTTTCTCCACCATCGCCACAAGTGTTTTGTTTCTTCTAGTTTCTCAATAATTTTTGGGTGACAGGGTATAGAGCGCAATTTTTTTAGTTTTTTATTGAACTGCGCAGTGCGGTGAGTTGCATATATTGCAAGCGAAGCACTTGTTATAGCACTGACTCCTGCAAGCGCTGTTTGCCAGTGATTTGCTATATACCGTGGAGCTGTAGAAAATTTTCCCCAGAGTTGGGAGGTGCTTTCTGAAGAAGTATGAGGTAAAACGCTAGCCATAGTTATGTGGGTTGACTGAGTCGCAATTACCGCTGTCATATATATAATATTTATTATTGATCTGTTCATATTTATTAATTCTGGTGTTTATTTATAAGCATTTGAACTTTGAAAGACTTATAAATAGGATTAGTTATTAACATTGTAATTGTACTACTAAATTATTTTTTGCGTCAATTCAACAATGTAATTAAAAAGTTGTGGGTATGTTAGGTCCGTACTATCCGATAAAAAAATGAAACTGATGCAAGCCGTTTACTATTTACTTTCGTTTCAGTCTTCAGTGGTGGAAGTATGCGTATCACTTGTCTCACCAATAATTAACTGCTTGTCGAGAGCATTTTGAAACGTGCGACCCAGAAAGTATGAAATGATTAACCACAGTGTGGTTACTGAGAACATGAGTCCATTTGTCAGCAGGTGGCTAAATGCGGGTGAGTAGCTGCACACATTTTGATAAAACAATGAAGCGCCGCCTTTTGCCATACGTGTTCCAAATGCATCGGTCCACGCTTTGCTTTTAAACTTAATTTCTTTGGTGGTTGGGATATAGAGCATTTCTCGTATTGGATGGTTGAGTCCATAATTTGCGCCTCTCAATAGTGCTGCTACAATGAACAGTGTTTCAGCAGAAGGATACAGGAATACTGCCACTACACATCCCATGCAGAGCATAGGGAAAATGAGCTGCATTGTTCTGTTGCTAAAGATACGTTGAAATGGGGTAGTAACGCACATTGAGATGATAAATCCGCAGACGTGCATTGTCAGAAAATATGCGGCATAAAAAATAACGACTTTGCCAGCAGTATCGTTTGCTTCGTCAGCAGTGGTCATAACAAAGAACTCTATGATCGTCATTACTACGTCATAGAAGAGTGAAAGGCAAAAAATACCAAGCACATATGAGTGTGAGATGATGACGATGAGGCCATCTAAGGATTGTTTAAGCCAACGATAGAGTGAAAATGGCTCATGGATACGTTCTCGTTTCTTTTCGGCTTGATATACCGCTTCATAACCATGCATATGATAGCCGGGTACATATTTCATTAATATAAATATGCATATTGAAGCGCCCAGAAGGAAAAGAGCTCCTGTGCTCAGAAGAGTTGTGAGTAG
>JBIKTS010000107.1:0-2959 GCA_044347985.1 Candidatus Babeliales bacterium | reverse complement strand
TACTTGGATCGATAGTTGGGGAACAGGTGAAGATGGGAGACACTTGGGATTATCTAATGGGGGTAAATTAACACTTAAGATGTGTGGGTTTGTTATTCCTCTGTCTGCCGCATTTACACTATTTTCCACATATGCCCTTAAAGGAATTGTTCGCAAACAAGCGATGAAGAAACTTATGGCTCAAATTGAACATAAATCTCCTGGCGCGTGTGCTATTGCACGCGATCCTGAAGCGGCAGCGCTTGCACAGATAGCTGAGTGGGAACAAGAAGAAGCGGCGGCTGACGCTCAGCCTGTTGCATGAATCAAATAGTTTTGAAGTGCTGAGTTGAAGTCTGGATTGCCGCGCTTCGCTCGCAATGACGGGTCGGTAGTGTAGCCATCGTCTTTGCGATGAGCCCGGCTATTGCTTTTCACGTTATGGCTTACAGGAAGGGGCGAAGAAGCAATCCAGTCTAGTTACGTACTTCTTTTGTCATGTATTAAGTGTAAATTGAAGTCTGGAATTGCCGCGCTTCGCTCGCAATGACTTGTGTGAATGCCGTATGTATTTCAAAGATTGCCCAGGGTGCGAGTGATAACAAAACGACCTTGTTTTTTCTGAATGCCCCACGTATTTCCCAGCAGATGAGTGCCGCCACGTGGCGAGTCGAGAAAACGTATAATCTCTGCAAATAATGTTTCGGATGGTGTAAATACAACTCCAGTTGCAATAAGTATCTCAGTGATAATGCGTGCGCGCAGTGCGGGAGCACATGCGAGAAAACCAGATACAGAATATGATCCTGACTCAGTAATGAGTGCTTGCAGTGTTTGCGTGCAGACCTCTTTCAGCAATTCTTCTTCTTGTTGGAGATGCGTTATGGTACGCAGTATTGAATGTGTGCTGCGTGCGTCGCAGGTGGCAAGGGCAGGCGCTAACGTACTCCGGATGCGGTTACGTAAAAATGAAAGATCGGTATTGGTGCTGTCGGTGCAAAATATCTTGTGAGTATGCGTGAGCCAACTGAGGATTTCTTGTTTTGTGTAGCTGAGCAGAGGACGGAGTATGCCATCTGCTATTGGTCTCATGCTGCAGAGCCCGCTCAGGCCACTGCCCCGGATGAGCCGAATAAAAAATGTTTCAATTTGATCGTCTGCATGATGCGCAAGTGCGATAAACGTTGCGTTGAGTTTTTGTTTGTAGTGGGCAAAAATAATGCGACGAATTTCTCGCGCATTTGCTTCTTGTGATCCGGTATTATATTTGTGTGGTGCAACATGCTCGAGCCAATCTTTTGTGTGCTGGGCTGAGTATGGTATGTCGTATTCTGCACAGAGTGCGCCGCAAAATGCTTCATCTGCAACAGCATCAGATCTCCAGCCATGATTGATATGGAGCGCGTGTAGCGTGATTAATCCTTGCTGGTGGAGTGAGACAAGGACAAAAAATAAAAATACTGAATCAGCGCCACCAGATAGCCCAAGAATAATTACTGGTTTGTGATGAGCGCTTATGAGTTCCTGAGTTACTTTTGCTGCAGCGCTGAGGAGGTTGCGTGCAGGGTGCTGTGTTGTCATGCTGTTTTGTCTTCCACATTTTGTAAAAGCCATTCTTCGATAAAGGGCATAATATCTCCATCCAGAACAATGTCTGGTTGCGGTGATTCGTGCTCGGTGCGCAAATCCTTGACCATTTTATACGGATGCAGCACGTAGGAACGAATTTGTGAGCCCCATTCTATTTTTTGTTTTTCGACCGCATTATTTTTTGCGCGAATTTCATCTTCCTGTTTTTCAACTAATTTTGCCATAAGCATCTTGAGAGCAGTTTGTTTGTTTTGATTTTGTGAGCGTTCGTTTTGGCACTGCACTACTATATTAGTAGGAAGGTGGGTGATGCGGACGGCAGAATCAGTTTTGTTGACGTGCTGGCCTCCGCAGCCGCCAGCGCGGTAGGTGTCGATGCGTAAATCTTTTTCATCGATTTCAATGGTTGCATGCTCTACTTCTGGAGTTACGGTGATGCTCGCAAATGAGGTGTGCCGGCGTTTATTAGAATCATACGGAGAAATGCGTACGAGGCGGTGAACCCCATGCTCTGCTTGCATGAGTCCATAACTGTTCTTGCCAATCATATGAAGTGTTGCAGATTTTATACCTGCTTCTTCACCTGCTTGGTAATCAAGGATGTTGAGAGTAAATTTTTCTCGTTCACAAAAACGTACATACATGCGGAGCAGCATTTCAGCCCAATCTTGTGATTCAGTGCCGCCTGCGCCTGCATTGATAGCAATAAAGCAGTTGCTTGCATCGTGTTCTCCTTTGAGGAGGAGAAATAGCTTGAAGCTGATAAGGTCTTTGCGGAGTTTGCGTAGCTCCCGGTACATGCCTTCAAGTTCTTTTTCGTCATTTTCAAAGAGAGCGTACATATCTTTTGCGTCGCTGTATCCTTGTGTGAGCGCAGTATATTGGGCTTTGGTATCCTTGAGATGCTCAAATTCACGTGAGATGGCAACTTTGTCGCCGCGTTGCCAAAATTGTTCATCATGAATTATATCTGACAGCTGAGAAAATCGGTGGTCTGCATTACTATTGAGCCACGATTGAGTAATGGCGAGAATATCAGGTTCTAAATCTTTTATGAGTTGGGCTACGTCATCGCGAAACATCTGCAAAATCCTTGTTTATTTGCTGCCTTATTAGGGAGATAGAATACCATAGTTTTTAGGGCTTGTGTCTGCAGCTCTGATAAAAAAATATAAAAGTATTGCGCTGAGTGATAAAAAAAACTTGCAACTTCTGTCAGAGCTGGTATCATACCGCTCACTTGTTGAGGCAAAAACGCAGCAACGAGAGTTTCTTTGAAATTTTAAGCAGAAATGCGAGACAAAGCGTTAATTTCTTTAAATAGAATACATAGTTGTCAAAAATATAACTAATTTATAGTTTTGCAACGGAGAGTTTGATTCTGGCTCAG
>JBIKTS010000117.1:0-3032 GCA_044347985.1 Candidatus Babeliales bacterium | reverse complement strand
GAGCCATCGTGAAAGCTGTTGGGTGGCGTGTTGATCGAAGCGGGCTGGAGTTCGGTTGCGTCTCGGCCCCTCACCGCCCTCGAAGACTCGGGCACCTCTCCCCGCTGGAGCGGGGCGAGGAGGCGCGTGGCCGTGAAGATGCGGGGGGTGAAGTTGGCGATCTTGAAGAGTTGGGTGGCGGCGCGGCGGGCGGACTCTTGGTGGATGAGGTCTTCGCGGCGAGTCTTTGGGGTGTCGCGGCGGACGGCGGTGGTGGTGTCGTTGATGTAGCCGTCGAGGATGAGAGAGAGTGCATGCGTGCACTTGTCGAGTTGGGCGGTGGCGGCAAGCCGGCCGCGGCGGGCGTTGGCGAGTTCGGCCTGGGCGAGGATTTCGATGGCGTCGTCGCTGGCGAGATAGATCGTCAGCGCGGCGACGGAGGTGCGGAGTTCCTGGGCGATGTCATCGAGGCAGCAGTCGGCGCGTTGGAGGAGATCGATCAGGAGGTGCTGCTCGCGGTCGGTGGGAACAAAGATGTCGCGAAGTTCAACCGGCGCCACGATCCCCACCCCCTCATCTCGGATCCCTGCTCCCCTTCTCCCCTGCTCCACTGTTCCGCTGCTCCGAAGAGTGTCGCACGGATCGGGGGGACGAAACAAGGGGTTGGGTTGATTGGGGCGCGAAGAAGTTGGGGGAGCGTCACGGGTGTGCGCACAACGACGGCGTTGTGTCGGGGGAACGAGTGACGGAGGGTGGTGCGGGCCGCGGATTGGGCCCGGCGATCGGGCCCGGGGACATGGGGCGGCTCGATGCGGCGCGGGTCGTGGTGCGTTGCGGGATGAGCTGGCGGACGATGGGTCGGACGAGCTCGGCGAGCGGGAGGGGCGAATACACGTCCGACACGCACGTCTCAGCGTGGTCGGGTCACCAGCCTCACACGCTCGTCACTACTGGGGAAACCGAATTCCCGGCACCAACCGCAAGTCCTCTTTGAGAGCTCTCCAAGAAAGGACGACACCGGTGCCTTCGGCTTTGGTGTGACGAGCAGAGACGATGCCAATCACTTGCCCTTTGGTGTTCAGCAAGGGACCGCCACTATTTCCTGGATGAATAGTGGCGTCGGTTTGGATGTACTCGCCAGTGTCGCCACTCCGGATTGCGCTGATGATTCCCCTCGTCGTAATCAGGTCAAAGCCTCCCGCACCCAGAAAATCGCCAAGCTCCATTGGTCTGTCGCCCTGAATCTTCGACTTAAGGTGCTGAATCCGTTCAGTCTCTGCCTCGCTGTTCATCCAGTTGCCGATCTCTTCGGAAGCGCTCGGAAATCCCCACGCTCTGACCTCCTCGCCTTGTGATCGATCCGGGGCGAAAGCGAACGGCTTCACAAACTGGCGATCGATTCGAATAGCAGCGACATCGCGGTAAGGACTCATGATCTCGATCTTGGCGGGATGCCAAGAAGTCGGCGATGATCCGAAAGCGACGAGCAAGTCCCAGCCGACGACCTTTCCAATCGCGCCGAACGAGTTCTTCACTTCCTCGGAAAACTCGACAACATGCTTGTTCGTGAGCATCACGCCGTCGGCGGTGACGGCGAAGGCACTACCGGTCGATGCGGGTATCCGGTGCTTGGTTCCGCGTTCGTTAATGAGCCGAACGACGAGGATGACGCGTGCAACACGATCCTGCATCGAGTCGATATTTGCAGAAGTTGCAGTTGGAGGCGAGGATGTTGCCCTTGAGCCGCCCGGCATGTTCTGTGTAGATTCCAACGATTCTCGAGACTCGGCACGGGGCGAAATTGGGATGCTAGTCCAGGCGTACCAGCCGCCGAGGATGAGGGCTGCACCAAGCATGATAATGGTCAGCGTACCCGGTGCGGGAAGAAGCCGACGTGGTCGTGGTGATGTTGAGCGGAGCAGAGCGTCTAAAACCTCTGAGCCCTTGCGGCCCAATCGTCCTTGTTTATCGACCAAGGCGGCTTCCAGAAGCGACCGTGCCGCGGGGTCGCCCGCTGACATGCGAAAGCGATCTGACGCGACATCCCATTCCTGCCGTCGAATAGCCAGCATGCATTCGACCGCTGCGATCTGCCGGGCATCGACCACGCTATGGCGATCGACGGACCGCAAGTTGTTCAGCAGGCGTTCGGCCTGGTCGACAGAACCGCGCGAGGCATGCTCACTTGCCTGTTGCCACATGGTCTGTGGAGCCAAGGGTTCTGACACCGGTTGCATCCCTTCAGTTACTTGTGCTTGCTAATCCGTTCGACATTTTTATGAACATTTATGACAAAACTACCTTTTGGATGAATCCTAAATAGACGATTTGAGGCGAGCTGCAACTTGCGGAACTCCGCACTATCCGGATTCATGTTCTGTTTCGTTGAATCATCAAGATTATATTCATTAATCAGTTGTCGCGCGTGATACTCGGAGGATCGCTCGATCACGCTATTGATGATCGATAGTTTTCGCCTGTAGATGTCATTGTCCTCAATCAACTTTCGGTCGCGATCGTTGACTTCTAGCTGAAGACTGTTGTAGCGTTTTATCTGTTCTTTGGTATAGTGCCATCGAAGAAGTGTCTCGATCGGTGCGAACCTTGGTGCCGCGGGCTCCGTGGCGCTTGAGCTGAGTCTGTCAAGTCGCTTGGCGGCGTCCGCCGCTTCCTCCAGCCGAGCCAAAAGATCCTCGCGCGAGAGTGTCTCTGGTGGCCACTCCGGGTCGGGCTCGAGGCCCTGCCCGGTTGGCGTTGCATCCGCAGGACGAGCGGGGGCGGGGGTAATCGAAATGCTCTCGATCGGGGCGATCGAAGATGGGTGGTCTTGCCCCGGCTCAGGCAGTCCTGGCTCTGTTCGCGTGGGGGACGATCTCGGCGCTGCGAGTGTCGGGTCGCTTAGGGACTCGGGGGGATCTTGGCTTGTGGAATCGGAGTCTTTGGCATGATGCTCGACGTTGGTCGCTAGTTCTTTGGCGGGGTCTGTTGCGTCAGGCGTTGGCGTAGGTGGTGTCGCAGAAGGATCCCCCGCCGTGTTGGCAATCGTGTCCGCA
>JBIKTS010000121.1:0-3070 GCA_044347985.1 Candidatus Babeliales bacterium | reverse complement strand
GCGTGAAGAATAACTTCAGTATCTGAGTTGGTGTAAAACTTATGACCAAGATCAATTAACTTTAATCTTATTTCCGTAAAATTATAAATTTCGCCATTGAAAATAATGTGTAGACCATCAAAATGCTGAGGCTGGCATGCAGAGGAGCTTAAATCGATAATGGAAAGACGAAGATGAGCCAACCCTACTTGAGCATTATGCGTACAGGCATAAAAGTATCCCTGACCATCTGGACCACGGTGAGTAAGTGTGGAGGCCATGGATAAAAGTTGTTCTTGACTACTGTTTTTACCAAAATCTACAAAACCTGCTAACCCGCACATTTGATGTTTCGTTATATATTATTATTATCTGAATTCAAAGAATTTAAAAGCCGCAACCAATGAGATGAAGTAACGTGAAGGCAATAATGCTCCTCAACACGCATTCTCCCATTTAATCCCATTAAAGATCTAGCCTTTTTTGAAATTTGAAGATTTCGCAGGGCTATAACCCATTGTTCATTTGTAGTCGCGGAGTATCCATTAAAACCATCTGACAGAATTTCTGAATTTACGCCTATCGGAGATGCAATTATAGGAATAGCACAACCCATATACTGAATCAATTTTAAACCACACTTTCCGCGAGTCCATGGATCATCGGGGAGCGGCATTATACCAACATCAAAATTACAGATCTCATTCACCTCAGTTTCTTCGCTCCATTGAATAACCTCTACAGGAACTCCGGGAATTTCAATCGGACCAGACCCAACTAAGCGCAAAATCGTGTTCCCATTTTGGCAAATTTCGGCAAGTGCTGGTGCGATAGTTTGAAGATATGGCGCAGTTGTCGGTGATCCAATCCAGCCAATTATAAAAGAATCAACTGAGTTTTTTGATTCCGCTAAGTGCTGTTTCAATTTATAACGTCGAACATCGATGACAGTTGGGATTAGCTCCACTCGGTTAGCACCAGCTCGTTGGGCGTATTGAAAAAGATAACGATTTCCTGTTACAACAATGTGTGACAATCTCATCACAGTGTCTATTTTATGACCAAGAAAATAGCGAATTATACTGTTTGGATGGGATTTGTATTGGTGAAACAAGGCATCGTCATAATCTAAAATGATTTTACATCCGCGCCACAGCAACCAGCGCTCGAAAAAGGAAGGAAAGAAAGGCACAAGCTCGTATTCAATATAGACAATCGAACCCGCTGATATTGTCAGTATAAAAAAAGCACGTCGTATAAAGGCGGAAATAATGTGTATAAACCTGTTGTATCCCTTATTATACTTATGTAAAAGATATTTATCATTAAAAAAAGGATGCACATCAAAGACTAAACCGTTTCCTTCAAATATATTTTGGTATTGAAAGAAACGATATCGGCTACTTGCACCAGATTTAGAATATTTTGTAAAAGAAACAAGTTTCAATATGTTCTGTTGAGATATTAAAGAATTTGTAATTAAAATAATTGTAAAAGAAAAGGGGGTATTTTAACAGTATTTGGGGGATTTGTAAGAGGGTATTTGAATATTGAGATAATTACTTGGTGGAGAATAAGGGGGTATAGGGATCGAAGATTAGATGTGGGGGATTCGTTTAAGCCTTTTCGTCATACTAAGTGCATTTGTAAAATTATCGGCGCCAAAATATTTTATGAGAAATAGTCTAAATAGCTCTTTTAGAAGAATTCGTCTTTTCAGGCAATATTTGAAGTGCTCTAAATATCCAAATGTCGGATGGTGCCTGATACCAGTATACAACTCAAGGAGAAAGTTTTGAAATTTCAAATGTGAGTCGATTGATATGTATTCGGATTTGAAGCCATGTATGATAGAAATAGTTCGCATTGCATGTATTGTGTTTCGTGTTCTTGTCAAATTTCTAACTGCATAAAAAAGTGTTGATGAATCACCACTATGATTTTTACCATGTAATCGGTAGGAAAATAGTTTTTTATTAACGTACATTAGCTTTGTTTGGGGCTGGCTAGCAACCCAATAAGCTAATGGCCAATCTTGATAGGTGTTCTCAGGATCTGGAAGGCATTTCGCAAATTCACAGAAATCATCAATATTCCCGAGTCGCCGATTAACGCTATATGCACTTCCTAACCAAACATAATCTTTATGATTTAATATCCCCTCTCGTATTATAGAATTGTACTGCGTGCAATTAAAATTAGACATGAATTCAAAAACACGATTTGGGAAATTTAGAGTAATGGCCTTTTCATTGATAAACATCAGATCATGTGTAACAAGGGCAACATTCTCATTGTTATCAAAGCAATTAACTACCTCAGATATTTTAGTCTTATCCCAAATGTCATCCCCGTCTAAGAACATTATGATTTCGCCCGTAGAATTCGTGATACCTTGAATTGTAGACAAGAGCACACCCTGATTCGTTTTATTTCTTATTAGTTTTACACGATTGTAACTGCTAATAATTGGGATACTATTATCAATAGAAGCATCATCTACAACAATTATTTCGGTATGCCCTTTATAACTTTGATTAAGAACTGAATCAATGGCTGAAGCAATAAATGCTTCAAGATTGTAGCAAGTAATGATGACAGATACAGTTTTACTCATACAACTTTTTAACTACTCTAGCCGGATTTCCTACTGCCAATGAACCGTTTGGAATATTTTTTGTAACAACACTTCCAGCACCTATAATAGAATTCTGACCAATGCATACACCAGGCAAAATAATTGCTCCGGCTCCAATCCATACGCCATCTTCAATTATAATTGGCCCATATGAATGGTCAGGAAACGGCTTAATTCCGAATTCCGATAAATTTAATCCAGCATCAATGAGCATGCATCTAGCCGATAAAACAACACGCGAGCCGATCTGTATTTTTGAGGCCCCGAGAATAAATACTCCGTGGTTAATTCCACAATCATTTCCGATTGAAACATTTTTAGGGTATACAACTGTAAAGTTGCCAAAAACACCTACCCTCTTTTTTAATATCAACCACCACTTAACTTCGAGATATTTAAGGTATATATAATTATAAATTGTCAAGCCTATGATATATATATATATTAGTAAAT